>JAKAWH010000076.1 GCA_021817065.1 Actinomycetes bacterium | reverse complement strand
GTGGACCGGGGAGCCGGGAGTCCTCACGGTCACCACTCCCGACCGGGTCCTCCCCGAAGCGCCCTACGAGCACGTCGAGAAGATGCGCGCCTCCATCGTGGTCCTCGGTCCCCTGGTCACCCGCATGGGCCGGGCTCGGATCTCCATGCCCGGTGGGGACGATTTCGGCTCCCGGCCGATCGACATGCATGTGAAGGGCCTGGAGGCGATGGGCGCGGTGGTCGACACCGCCCACGGTTTTGTCGAGTGCCGGGTACCCACGCCTGACGGGCGTCTCATCGGCGCCCGATTGGTGTTGGAGTTCCCGAGCCACACCACCACCGACAACCTGATGATGGCCGCAGTGCTGGCCCGGGGAACCACCGTCATCGAGAACGCAGCCCGGGAACCCGAGGTGTGCGATCTGGCCGCTTTTCTCGGTCGGATGGGAGCGCGCATCGACGGTGCAGGTACCTCTCGTATCGAGATTGAAGGGGTCGACGAGTTGACTCCCACCGAGCACACGATCATCCCCGACCGGGTCGAAGCGGCCACTTTCCTCGCAGCGGTGGGCCTTGCCGGCGGGGAGATCGTGGTGGAAGGCGCCCGTCACGAGCACCTGGACATGTACATCGAGAAATTGGGCGACATGGGTGTCCGGGTGTCCCGTCACCCGGACGGATTGTGGGCCTCGCGCTCGGACGCGTTGGTGTCGACCGATGTCGCCACCCTTCCTTTTCCCGGGGTGGCGACCGACTACAAACCGTTGGTGGTGACCCTGCTGTCGGTGGCCGAAGGGGTGGGAATCGTCAGCGAGAACCTCTTTTCAGGCCGGTTCCGCTACGTGGACGAGCTGAAGCGCCTCGGTGCCGACATTCGCACAGAGGGCCATCACGCGGTGGTGAGGGGAGTTCCCAAGTTGTCGGGAACCCGGGTGCGGGCGACCGATATCCGAGCCGGAGCCGCTTTGGTTCTCGCCGGCCTGGTGGCCGAAGGGGAGACCGTGGTCGACGGTGCCGAACACGTCCTTCGGGGATACGAGGATTTCGCCTCCAAACTGTCGGGATTGGGTGCCGAGGTGTCGTTGCGATGACCGTCGATATCGAGGATCTTCTGGGGAAGGCTCGCCTGGGTGAGGCGGATCCCGCGTCGAAAGTGGCGCTGGCCCGCCTCATATCGCTGGTCGAGAGGGGAGGGGAGCCGGCGCGTGCGGTGGGGCGCTTGGCCTACCCTCTCTCGGGGAGCGCGTACACCATCGGGGTGACCGGTGCTCCCGGTGCGGGAAAGTCGACCCTGAACGACACCTTGATCACCCAGGCGCGCCGGGATGGATCGGTGGCGGTGCTGGCCATCGATCCCACCTCGCCGTTCACCGGTGGTGCCATCCTCGGGGACCGCCTCCGGATGAACGAGCACTACCAGGATTCCGGCGTTTACATTCGCTCGATGGCCACCCGGGGACATCTAGGGGGACTGGCGTTCGCGGTGCCCGAGACGGTGCGCCTTCTCGACGCGGCAGGCTTTTCGACGGTGGTGATCGAGACGGTGGGTGTGGGCCAGGTCGAGGTGGAGGTTGCCGGGGCCGCCGATACCACAGTGGTGGTGGTCAATCCGGGTTGGGGCGACGCGGTCCAGGCCAACAAGGCTGGCCTCATGGAGATCGCCGACGTGTTCGCGGTCAACAAGGCGGATCGCCCCGGAGCCCGGGAAGCGGTGCGCGACCTGGAGGGTATGCTCGATCTCGCTGCAGGAGGTGGGTGGCGCCCGCCGGTGGTCACCACTGTCGCTTCGACCGGCGAGGGCGTGGCAGAGCTCTACTCAGCGATCAGCAAGCACCGATCCCATCTAGTGGATTCCGGAGAGCTGGATACCCGGCGCTCCCACCGTATAGCAGAGGAGCTGAGCCGGGTTCTCCGCAGGAGGTTGGAGGAATGGGTCGGCTCCCGCTGGTCCGACCCGGAGGTCGAGCAGGTGCGGAAACGGTGTGAGCGCCGCGAGATCGACCTGTATTCGGCGGCCGACCAGATAGTCCGGCAGGTGCTCGGCGCCGCCATTGGGGACTAGGGTCCCGACCATGAGCGAAATATTCGTACGTGCTGTGCCCGGGGTCCCAACCGGCGGCCCGAAGTCTCCCCGACCATGAGCGACGAATTCGTCTCGATCGAACGCAGGGAGGACTCGGTGGCCGTGGTCCACCTCGACCGCCCCAAGATGAACGCCCTTTCCATCGAGGTGGTGCGCCAGATCGGTCGGGCAGTCGACCAATTGGCCGCCGACCTGCCGGGCGCGGTGGTGATATGGGGAGGCTCCAGGCTTTTTGCTGCCGGTGCCGATATCGAGGAGCTGGCCGGGGGACCCGAGTCGGCCCGGGCGGTCGCCGAGGGCTTCCACCGGGCTCTCGACGCTCTGGCTGCATTGCCACGGGCGACTATCGCTGCAGTCACCGGTTACGCGTTGGGGGGCGGGCTGGAGCTGGCCCTTGCCTGCGACTTCCGGGTGGTGGCCGACACCGCCAAGGTGGGTCTGCCGGAGGTCCTGCTCGGGGTGATCCCCGGTGGTGGAGGGACCCAGCGCCTGGCCCGGCTGGTCGGCCCGGCCCGTGCCAAGGATCTCATTTTTGCCGGCCGCCAGGTCAGGGCGGAGGAAGCGCAGGCGATCGGGCTGGCTGACCGGGTGGTGCCGGCCGACGAGGTTCTCGACCACGCGCTCGGCTGGGCGGCCGAGCTCGCCCGGGGAGCGCTGGCGGCTCAGGCGCTCGCAAAGCGCGCCATCGACGGAGGCCTCCAAGGTCCGCTGGTCGCGGGGCTCGCATTGGAACGGGATCTTTTCGTCGAGGTGTTCGGGACCGAGGACGCATCTATCGGTATACGCTCTTTTCTCACCGACGGCCCCGGCAAGGCGCTCTTCACCGGTAGATGACCATCGTCGCAGGGGCCCGCCGTCCGCCGCCGACCCGTCCTCGCAAGAGGTTGAGCAATGACCCCCGTTGGTACCAGAAGGCTGTCTTCTACGAGGTATTCGTCCGAGGATTCTTCGACTCCAACGGCGACGGGAGCGGAGATCTCCCCGGACTCATCGAGAAGCTGGATTACCTCGCCTGGCTGGGCATCGACTGCCTTTGGCTGCTGCCGTTCTACACGTCGCCCATGCGTGACGGGGGCTACGACATCTCCGACTCGTTCACCGTGCTTCCCGAGTACGGCGACATTGCCGACGTTTTCACCCTGGTCGAACAGGCACATCGGCGGGGCATCCGGGTGATCGCCGACCTGGTGATGAATCACACCTCCGACGCGCACCCCTGGTTCGTCGAGTCACGCTCCTCGCGCGATAACCCGAAGGCCGACTGGTACATCTGGAGCGACGACGATCAGAAGTGGCCGGAGGCCCGGATCATCTTCACCGACGTGGAGAAGTCGAACTGGACGTGGGACGATACCCGCCGCCAGTACTACTGGCACCGCTTCTACTCGCATCAGCCGGACCTCAACTACGAGAATCCGGAGGTCGCCGACGCAATGCTCGATGTTGTCCGGTTCTGGCTCGATATCGGGTTGGATGGATTCCGTCTCGACGCGGTTCCATATCTCTTCCAATGTGAGGGGACGGACTGCGAGAACCTCCCGGCGACTCACGCCTACCTCAAAAGGGTCCGTTCCGAAGTGGACAAGGGGTACCCGAACCGGGTCCTGCTCGCCGAGGCGAACCAGCCTCCGGAAGATCTGGTTTCCTACTTCGGGGGCGAGGCGGCGGACGAGTGCCATATGGCTTTCAACTTTCCGCTCATGCCCCGGATGTTCATGGCGGTGCGCCGGGAGAACCGCCAGCCCCTGGTGGACGTGGTGGCGCGCACCCCCCGGCTGCCCGCGGGGTGCCAGTGGGGGACTTTTCTCCGCAATCACGACGAGCTCACGCTGGAGAAGGTCTCCGAGGAGGAGCGCGACTTCATGCTGGGCGCGTACGCGCTCGACCCTCGCGCGAAGAGACATACCGGGATCTGCCGCCGGCTGGCCCCCCTGGTCGAGAACGACCAGGCTCTCTCCCAGTTGCTCAACGCGATGCTGTTGTCGCTGCCGGGGAGCCCGATCATCTATTACGGCGACGAGATCGGGATGGGGGACAACATCTACCTGGGTGACCGCGACGCGGTGCGGACCCCGATGCAGTGGACCCCCGATCGCAATGGTGGCTTCTCCCGGGCGGACCCCGCACAGCTGTACTTACAGCCCCTGATGGATCCGGTCTACGGCTACCAGGCTCTCAACGTCGAGTCGGAGACCCGCAACGTGGCCTCCTTCCTCCACTGGCTGCGGAGGATGCTGGAGGTGCGGCGCGCCTACGAATTATTCGGTACCGGCGATCTTGAACTGGTCGACGCTGCCAACCCCTCGATTTTCTCCTACCTGCGCGTATCCGGGCCCAAGGTGGTGCTGTGCGTCAACAACCTGAGCCGTGTAGCGCAGCCGGCGGAGTTGGATCTCGCCGGGTGGGCAGGGCGCCTGCCCGTCGAGATGCTGGGGAGGGTTCCTTTTCCCCGTATCGGTCAGAATCGGTACTTCGTTACCCTGGGCGGGTTCGGCTTCTTCTGGTTCGAGCTGGTGTCGCGCCGGCCGCGGCGCTGAAGGCCCAGCTCGCTCGCACCAGCCGCGGCTCGCCCGGTTCAGGCGTCCCGGTGCAATAGCACCCATGATCCGGCGATCACCGCTGCCACCGCCCAGATACAGAAGACGCCGAAGCCGGTCCACGGTGCCAGTGTGCCAGGGTCGGCCTTTACTACGTAGATCCCGCTGCCGGCGACGCTGGGCAGGTAGGGGAAGATGTGCTGCTCCCAACTGTGGGGGAGGGCCTGTACCAGGCCGGGGAGAATGAGCAGGAGGCCGAATACGGTGGCGATGCCGCCGGCGGTATTGCGGATGGCGAAGCCGATGCCCATCGAGAAGATGCTCACGACGCACAGGTAGAGGGCCGCGCCGAACACCGACCGGAGCGCGCCCGGAGCGGAAAGCGTGGTCCCGTGGACACCGAGCAGCGCCTGGCCCCCGAAGAACGACGCGAACGCCGCCACCATCGCCACGACAAAAGTCGCCGCGACGAAGACGCTCAACTTCGCCCACAGGACCGGTAGCCGGCGGGGGACCGCGCCCAGAGTGGAACGGATCATCCCGGTCCCGTACTCACCGGAGATGAAGAGCACCCCGAGCACCCCGATGATCAATTGCGCCATGAATGTGGCCCGCAGGCTGTGGCCGATCGGATCGAAGGTGAGCCGCTCCATCGGTCCCATCTGCGACCAGTGGCTGTTCATCGCCCAGCAGACCAGAAGGTCGATCCCGATCATCGCGGCAGCGGCGGCGAAGAAGGTATACCAGGACGAGGGGAGCGTGATCAGTTTGAGCCACTCCGAGCGGAACACCCGTGCTTGGGTGACACGAATATCGGCACCCGGCAGTCTCCCGCCGACCGGTCCGGAATCGGAGGTCATGGTGAGGGTCGGTGCGCTCATTGATTCGGGTTCCTCTCGATGTGGCCGGCGGGGGCGGGAGCCTCGATGTCGGCGGCGTGGAATTCGACGGTGGAGGCGGTCATCTCCATGAAGGCTTCCTCCAGGGAAGCCTGCTGGGGCGTGAGCTCGTGGAGCACCACCCCAGATGCCAAGGCGATGGTTCCGATTTCCGCAGAGCTGAGCCCGTGCACCTCCAGTGAATCCTCGCTGCGCGAGATGACGGTGACGTCGGGACCGGCCAGCGCGCCGGCGAGGCGCGATGCCTCCGGGGCGCGGACCGCCACCACCTTGGCGGACGCAGAAGAGATCAGATCCTCGGTCGGGGTGTCCGCCAGGAGCCGCCCCCTCCCGATGACGATGATGTGTTCGGCGGTCTGGGCCATCTCACTCATCAGATGGGAGGACACGAAGACGGTCCGGCCTTCCGCCGCTTTGGCCTTGAGCAGCTCGCGCACCCAGCGGACCCCCTCCGGGTCGAGGCCGTTGACCGGCTCGTCGAGGACCAGCACGGCCGGATCGCCGAGCAGGGCGGCTGCGATCCCCAAGCGTTGCCCCATGCCGAGAGAGAACCCGCCCACCTTCTTGCCGGCCACCTGGTCCAGGCCCACCAGCTCGATCATCTCCTCCACCCGGCGGTTCCCGATCCCGTGGGTGGCTGCCAGGGCACGCAGATGGTTGCGGGCCGACCGGGAGGTGTGGACGGCCTTGGCCTCCAGCAGCGCACCCACCTGGCAGAGAGGGGCGTCGTGCTCGGCGTACCGCTTTCCGTTGACGATGGCCGACCCGGATGTGGGCTTGTCGAGTCCGATGATCATCCGCATGGTGGTCGACTTGCCGGCCCCGTTGGGTCCCAGGAAGCCGGTCACCCGGCCCGGTTGAACGTCGAAGCTGAGGGTGTCGACCGCGAGCTTGGGGCCGAACTTCTTGGTCAGTTCACGGACTTGGATCACACCGCCACGCTAGGGGAGCCACACCTGCCTTGCTACCTCCTACGGGATTAATTTGCGGCCTCTTCTGCGACTCCAGGCCCTTAGACTTTTGTCGTAGTCCGGCGGCGCGGCGGCCGATGGCGCGGCGGCCGATGGCGCGGCGGCCGATGGCGGCGGCCTCAGGCGCTCGTCACTCCTACCGAGCGCAGGTCTTCGCCGGCCAGTTCGGGGGCCACGATGTTGATCATCACCCCGGTGCCCAGCTCGAAACCGGCTTGGGTGGTCACCTTCGGCCAGATGTGCACATGCCAGTGAAAAGGCCCGGAGGACGTGTAGGGCGCTGCATGGAACACCACGTTGTAGGCCACCTCCCCCAAAAGGCTGCGCAGGTGCCTCAGTGCCTCTCTCACCCCGACACCAACTGCGACCAGGTCCTCCTCGTCGGCGGTGTGGAGATGCGGGTTGTGCCGGCGGGGGGTGACCATCATCTCGTAGGGCATCCCGCTCCAGTAAGGGCAGGTGGCCAGGGCGTGCTGGTTGGCGAACACAACCCGGTAACCGGCGTCCTCTTCCGCTTCCACCGTCGCGCACAGGAGGCAGTTCCCCGCGAAACGGGCGAAACCCGCTTGCTCTTCGAGAAGTTCCCGGGGGACGAAGGGCATGCCCAGGAGTTGCCCGTGCGGGTGCTCGATCGAGGCTCCCGCTTCCCGACCCGAATTGACGATCACCTGGCTGTAACGCATCCCCGGAGTGTCGGCGTGGGTTGCCACCCTGCTGTGTATGGCCGACATCACCATGGCCACCTGGTCGTCGTCGAGATCCGCCCAGGTCGCCTCGTGGACGGGTGTGAGGACCAGGACCTCGTGGGTTCCGCTGGCTGGCGTCTCGGTGAATACCGGACCCCGATGCTGCACCACCATGGGGGCGTTGCCCCCGAAGGCGGGGAAACGATTGGGAACCACCCGAACCAGCCAGTTGCCGTGCGGCCCGAACGTCTCCAGGGCCGGCGGAGTCTCCTCCTCATTGCCCGGGCAAAAGGGGCAGGGTCGGGAGGTGTCCGCTTGCACCGCGAGGCAGCGAGTGGCGAAAGCCGAGGGGCGCTCCGCCCGGCCGGGGGTGATGACCACCCAACGTCCAGTGAGGGGATCGAGTCGGAGCTGGCTCATGGGAAGCTGCTCGTCACCGGCTTACGCTATGCATACGACCCAAGATATAACCTCAATCGACCCATGGCTGCACAATCGCGCCTTGCTCCCCGCCGGGGATTGGAGCTTGCCGACGAGGCATTCGATTTCCTGCGGGCCAATACCCGCCAGCTCCTCGGAGTGGCGGCGATCTTCGTCATCCCGGTTCAGCTCCTGGTGGCCTACCTGTCACGCGCCACCTACGAGGGAAACGCGCATCTCGGTTTGCTCAAAGGTGGGTCCACCGGCATCCAGAGCTCGAACGTCATTTCACTTGATTTTGCCGCAGCGATCACTTCGATCGGGGGCATTCTCTCCTTTTTCACTCTTGCCGCGGTGGCCGGACCAGTCGCCCTGATGGTGGCCGCATGGGCACGAGGTGGCGCCGTCAGCACCTCTGCTGCTCTACGCCTCGGTGGGAAAAGGTGGCTCTCCTTGATTGCCGCCTGTGCTCTGGTACACGTGTGCGAGGTGATCGGGGGGATCGCGTTCGGTCTGGGCACCCTTTTCGCCATGGTGGTGTTCGCGGTGGCCACCCCGGTGGTTGTGCTCGAAGGGGCGGGACCGTTCCGGGCGATTGCACGGTCGTGGACACTGTCGCTGCGCCGGTTCGGCCCGGTGCTCGGGGTAGTGCTGGCGATGACCCTCACCACCGTGCTCTTCAACGACGCGATCGGCCTGGTGCCAACCACCCTTCCCCAGTTCGTCGGGTTCAGTGGAGGCTGGCTGCTCGCCGGGGCGGGCCAGATGCTCGCCAAGCTGGTCACCGTCCCGATCACTGCCGCCTTCGCCGCGCTTCTCTATATCGACCTGCGATCCTGGACGGAAGGGATGGATATCGTGGTCGCCCTGTCGTCTGCGGGGCGCGCCGCTTTGCCGTGACCGGCGCGTGGTCCCTGTGACCGGCGCACACCGCATTGCCGCGATAGGTCCGGAGTCCCGATGACCGACGCTCAAATCGAGCGGGTCGCCCACGCCATCTTGTCGCGTCCGGAGTTCCGGTACCACGGGAAGTCCCTTTTTCAGCGGATCCTGGACCGGATCGGGAGCTGGATCACCAGCGTCTTCAACGGGCTCTTCTCCGCCGCCGGTCATGGCGGGATCAGCCTGGCGTTGTCGGCGATCGTCGTCACCGTAGTGGTGGCCGTGGTCGTCCTTCTCGTCGTCCACACGGTTCGACACCGCGGACATGCGTCGCCCCGCGCCGGTCGCCCCGCGCCGGTTCCCCGCCTAACCGCGGCCGACTGGATCGCTCGCGCCTCCGACGCCGAGAAAAGCGGGGATTTCGCCGAGGCACTTCGTTGCCGCTATCGAGCTTCGGTGGCGTTGCTGGCTTCGCGTGCCCTGGTCGAAGAGATTCCCGGGGGCACCGCCGGGGAGTACCGCGCTCAGGTGGTGCGGACCGCTCCTGGTGTCTACCTGGACTTCGCCGAATTGACCGGGTCGTTCGAGGCGGCCTGGTACGCGGGGGCGGCGGCCGGTCCGGCCGAAGCGGACCGCTCTAGATTGCAGTGCGAAGCCGTCGCCGCGTTTCTCGGTCGCGATTCAGTCGGTTCCCGATGACCGGCACCTGCCCGGTCTCCACCGTCCATCGATTTGGGCGCAGCAACCGATGAAGCGCCCGAAGCTGATCGCAGCCATCGTCTTCGTCGCCGGAGTCATCGCGGTGGTGCTGGTGGCGGGGAGCCCACCCTCCTCGGCTCCCCTGTCGCCGACCTCCTACCAGAGTGACGGCACGCGGGCCCTGGTCGACCTGATGGATTCGCTGGGCAGCTCGGTGACCGTGCTCGACGGGGGAGCCCCGCCCGAGGGGGTACCCGCCTACGCGCTGGTCCTCTCGGATTCCGACATCTCGCCTGCGGGAAAGCTGGGTGCGGTCCAGCGACAGCTCGTCGAGAGCTGGGCGGCTTCCGGCGGACATCTTGTAGTAGCCGATCCCGAATCGCCGCTCGACTCCCGGGCGGGAGTCACTCCGGTGGACGGGGCGGGCATCTTCACCAACGGGGCACTCGGACGGGGGAGCAATGCCGCAGAAGTTGCCCGACTACTCGGAGCGGGCACCGGAGACCCGGTGTACCTGGTCTTCCCTTCGGCGTCGCCAGGCGGGAGCCGCACGCTGATGTCAATGCTCGATACCCGGACCCGGATCGTCCTCGGTGGGCTCATACTCGCTTTGGCGGTGTGGGCGGTCTCCCGTGCTCGGCGGTTGGGGGAACCGGTGGGCGAGGCGCCGATGGTGGCGGTGGAGGGCTCCGCCCTGGTCGAAGCGATGGGGCAGTTGGCGATGCGTGCCGCCTTGCCGCTCTCCCGGGAGCCCTCGCCCCCGGGCGCCTCCCCTGCCGGCTCCCCGGTTGCTCGTGGAGACTCACTCCCCGGCAGAGGTCCTTTTCCTCCTAGTCGCACGCCGGTTGACTAGCCTCCCGGGGATGCAAGCCCGCGAGGCGATCCTGGCGCTCCGGGCCGAGGTCGCAAAAGTGGTGGTCGGCCAGGATGCCACCCTGACCGGCCTGGTGGCCGCCCTGCTGGTCGGAGGGCACGTACTCTTGGAGGGGGTGCCCGGGCAAGCCAAGACCCTCATCGCCAAGGCTCTCGCCGCCTCCCTGGACGTCAGCTTCTCCCGCATCCAGTTCACCCCCGATCTGATGCCCTCGGACGTGACCGGGCGGCTGGTCATCGACGGCTTCGCCGAGGGAAGGTCCGCTGGGGGGTCCGGGGCGGCGTTCCGGTTCATCCCCGGACCGATCTTTTCGCAGGTCGTACTCGCCGACGAGATCAACCGGACACCCCCCAAGACCCAGGCCGCCCTCCTGGAAGCGATGGAGGAACGGCAGGTGACCGTCGAGGGTACGGCACGCAGGCTGCCGAGCCCGTTCCTGGTGGTGGCGACCCAGAACCCCATCGAATACGAGGGCACCTACCCCCTTCCCGAGGCCCAGCTCGACAGGTTCCTCTTCAAGCTCCACGTGGGGTACCCGGCGCCGTCCGACGAAGCGGCGGTGCTCGCCGCCCACGATGCCGGACTCGATCCCCATGACTTGTCGGCGGCGGGGATCCGCCCGGTGGCCTCGGCCGCCGAGGTCGAGTCGGGGAGGCGGGAAGTGGCGGCGATCCGGATGGAGGAAAAGGTGCGCCTCTACGTCCTGGCCCTGGCCCAGGCGACCCGGCAGTCCCGGTCGGTCCGGCTCGGGGTGTCCACCCGTGGAGCGGCGATGCTCCTCCACGCGTCCAAGTGCTGGGCTTGGCTTTCGGGGCGCGATTTCGTGACCCCTGACGAGGTCAAGGCGGTGGTCAAACCGGTCTTTCGCCACCGGATCCTGCTCAGGCCGGAGGTCGAGCTGGAGGGGACCACGTCCGACTCGGTTCTCGACTCGCTCCTCGCGTCGGTGCCTGTACCCCGCTGAACGCACTTCCGGTCCTCACCCCGCGGGCGGCGGCGGCGGTCCTCGCCGGGACGTTCGCCGTCTGGGCGATCCCCGGGTCCCCGCGGGCCCTGGCCTACGTGGTCGCTGCCGTGCTTGCGATCTTGGTGATCGTGGACTGGTTGGTGGCACCGGCGCCCGAGCGTCTCCGGGTCCGGCGATTCCACTCACGGCTGATGAGCCTCGGGGAACGCGGCGAGATCCGCTGGGAGCTTTGCCATCCGACCAAGCGCCGAATGCGGGTGGCGATTGCCGATCATCTCGCCCCGTCTCTGGGGGCCGACCGCCGTGCCGTCGTAACCGTCCCAGCGGGAGGCACCGCACACGCGAGAACCTCTATCTGCCCGTCCCGTCGCGGGCTATTTGCTCTGCCCGGTGTGACGGTCCGGGTGTTCGGTCCGCTCGGGCTTGCAGCCCGCCAGGCTTTTCACCGAGTCGAGACCGAGATGTCGGTGTACCCGCCACTCGGATCGGCGGCCAAAGCCGACCTGTGGGTTCGCCGAACCCGGTTGGCCGAGGTGGGGCTGCGTTCGGCGCAGTTCCATGGAGGAGGGACCGAGTTCGATTCCCTGCGGGAGTACACGATCGACGACGAGTACCGGAGGATCGACTGGGCGGCGAGCGCCCGTTCCTCCAAGCCGGTGGTTCGGACTTACCGTGCGGAGGTGGACCAGCGGGTTATCTGCCTGCTGGACGCCGGGCGTACCATGACCGGGCGGGTCGAGGGGATTCCGCGTTTCGAGCACGCTCTTGACGCACTAGTCATGCTCGCGTCGGTTTCGACCCGCCTCGGGGACCGGTGCGGAGTGGTGGCCTTCGACCAGTCGGTGCGCTCCTCGGTTCCGCCCGCCCGGACCACCGGTCAGCTCGGCCGGGTGGTCGAAGCGGTGTACCGGGTCCAGCCGGGGCTGGTGGAGAGCGACTATCACCTGGCGTTCGGCCACGTGCTGGCCAGCTTTCCCCGGAGGTCGATGCTGGTGATCTTTTCCGAGCTGGTCGAGTCGGCCGTTGCAGAGTCGCTGGTTCCTGCACTCGGCCTCGTCGCACGCCATCACCGGGTGGTGGTCGCAGCGGTGTCGGACCCACGCATTCTGGCCTGGTCCGAAGATTCCCCGCCGATGGGGCAGGCCGGTGACGAGGTCGCCTACCGTCGGGAGGCTGCCCGGTGGACCTTGGAGCGCCGCCGTCGCACCGCCTCTCTTTTGGAATCGCGTGGGGTGACCGTCGTCGACCGGCTACCCGGCTTCCTTCCCCACGCGGTGGCGGAAACCTATGCACGGGCCAAGGCGATGGGTTCTATATGAGCCCGCCTCGCGGGCAACTCCTGGCCGTGTTCCCGGTCCGATGAACCGGGAGGGGATCGCCCGCTGCTCGACATCTCCTCCGGCCGGCCAGGCCGATCGAGGGCCCCGATGAACCGGGAGGGGATCGCCTACGACACCGTCCTCGCAGTGCATATCGTTGCAGGATTTATCGGGTTCGGTGCGATGGGGGTGAGCGGATGGTTCGCCGCCCAGGCCCGCCGCCGCCCCGGGTCAGAGGCGGTCCGGCGATATTTCCGGCCTGGTACCAACTGGGTGGCCAGGGCGGTCTACCTGGTTCCGTTATCCGGCCTGGCCCTCCTTTACATGGGCGGCAACCCGGGCAGTGAGGCAGGGGAGGCCTGGGTGGTGGCGGGGGTGGTGATCTGGTGCGTTGCGACCGGCATGGCCGTGCTGGTGCTCTGGCCGGCCGAAAAGGAGCTGGCGCACCTCCTGGGCACCCCGCCGCCCGACACCGGCCGTCTGGGGACACTCTCGCGGCGGGTGGGTTATTCGGCGGCGGTGGTCGATGTCGCGTATGTGGCAGCAGTGTGGCTGATGGTGGCAAAGCCGCACTGAGCCATTCGGTTTTCCGGCCCGGCCCGGCCCGGCCCGGGCTATTTCTCGGCCGGGCTATTTGGAGCCGCCGGGCTGTCTAGAGCCGCCGGGCTGCCAGGAACCTCTCCCAACGCCCCGGTGAAGCCGCGAGCATGGGCCCGCCGCCCCATCACCACCAGGTATGCAAGAAGAGCGGCTTCGGCAGCCGCCCCGAGCCCGACCCGGAGCCCAGCCGGCAGGGACGAGCCGGTCACCGTGCCCTCGATGGCACCGGCGATGCCGAGCGAGAGCACGACTCCCAGGAGGACTACCATCGCCCGCCGCCCCTCTTCTGCCAGGGCGGCACCCCGGTACCGGTCGCCCGGGTCGACCAGGGTCCACCCGAGTCGCAACCCCGCTGCCCCGGCGAGCACCACGCTGGTCAGTTCGACCAAGCCATGGGGAAGGATGAGCACCCAGAAGTGGGTTCCCTTCCCCGACGCCGTCAACAAGCCGGCGGCCGCCCCGACGTTGATCCCGTTCTCGACCAGGACGAAGCCGGTGGGAACGCACAGGAAAACCCCGAACGCGAACGCCAGGAGGGACACGAGCACGTTGTTCAGGTAGACGTGGGTAGCGAACTGGAGGGCGGGCTCAGAATGGTAGTAGTCCCCGAAACTGTGGTTGACGTACTGCCGGGCAAAAGGCGGCGGGGCGATTGTATGTAGAGCCGAGGGCGAATGGGTCAACCACAGCCCCACAACTAGGGCGGGTAGGAAGGTGAGCGCAGCGCTGGCTGCGATGAAGGGACGGAGATGCCATACGGCGGCAGGCAGGGTGGTGGTGAAGAACTCCGCCATCGATCTGCGGGCCGGCGGCCGGGTACCGTGGAGCGAAGCTCCGGCACGGGCGAGAAGGCCGCTCAAGCGGCGGGTAAGGTCCGGTTCGGTGAAGTGGGTTCGAACGTAGGAGAGATGAGTCGAGACGTGTCCATACAGCGACACCAGCTCCTCCAGCTCGGTGGGGGTCAGGCTAGGTGGGTGTCCGGCCGCCTGGCGCGCAAGGTGGTCGAGGCGATCCCACGAACCAGCGTGGAGAGTGGCGAAGCTGTCGACGTCCATGCAGTGCTCATGCTAGGGATCGCCTGCCGGTCGGGCCGGCGTATCGCAAGCCGTGCCGGGTCCTGCCAGAGGTGATCGTCACCTCGGAAGGCGTCGAGCTCGACATCGCCCCGGTGGGCATCGTCGCCCGTACACTCGCCAAGCTGCTGGACGTCATCATTCAGACGGTGGCCTACCTGATCGTGGTGGCCATCGCCGCTGCCGTTTTCCCCGGCGGCGGACTGCCTTGGGAGGGGGTGGTGTTCCTGGCGGTGATGGCGTTTCTGGTCGTCCTCGGGTACCCGGTGGTGATGGAGTCCGTCACCCGGGGACGGACGGTCGGCAAACTCGCACTCGGCCTGCGGACCGTCACCACGGGCGGTATGCCGATACGTTTTCGCCACGCAGCGGTGCGGGGCGTTTTCGAGCTGGTCGACCTCTGGCTCACCTTCGGTGCGGTGGGCATGCCGGTGATCGTGTGGTCCGGGCAGCACCAGCGGTTGGGCGACCTGGTGGCGGGCACGGTGGTCGTCCGGGATCGCAAGCGGGGAGTGCTTGCTGGTGCGCGTTTCACCGTGCCTCCCGGAATGGAGGGGGTTGCCTCCGGTCTCGACGTGTCGGCGCTTCCCGAGGATCTATACGAGCTGCTCCGCTCGTACCTGTTGCGCTGGAACGGCTTGGAACGGGTGGCCCGCACCCAGGTGGGAACCACCCTGGCCGACCGGGTTGCCGCCAGCATCGGGTTCACCCCCACCCCGATGGTCACTCCCGATCTCTTCCTGACCACAGTGGCCGCGTGCTACCAGAGTCGCTTCGCCCCCGCCCCCGCCCCCGCCCCCGCCCCCGCCCGGCCCGGCTGGAGCTGGGCGCCGGCTCCCGAACCGGCAAAGCCTGCGCCTCCGGGGTGGAACGCGTCGCCGGCTCCCGAACCGGCGGAGCCTGCGCC
>JAKAWH010000169.1 GCA_021817065.1 Actinomycetes bacterium | reverse complement strand
GGAGGCGGTGATCTCGGGCAAGGTGGTCCCACTGCTCAGCTCCGAACCGACCCCCAAGCTGTACGCCGCCATCGACGGCACCGGGGTGCCCACCGTGCCCGCCGACACGGAGGGGCACCCGGGCAAGTCGCCTGACGGCCGGGCGCACACCCGTGAGGCCAAGCTCGGCTGCCTGTTCACTCAAACCACCACTGTACGGAAGTGGTCCGGGCGCATGGCTGAGAAGCGCCTCAGCGGCCTCGAAGATGCTCCCCGTCCCGGACGGCCAAGGCGCATCACCGCTACCGAGCGCTGCACCGTGATTGCGGGCGCTTGTACCCAACCAAAGGAATCCAGACCTACTGACATAGCGGGGCAGTTGATGGGAGGCTGGGGTGGTCCTCGACCGGGAACTGGAGGACCATCTCAGTCCAGGGGTAGGTGGTCTCGGTGTCGGCGCGGAGCTCTGCGCTTTCCGTGATCAGCTCATTGCACTATTCATGATCGCCAACAGCTCGCAGAGAGCGGCCAGGGTGCGGGTGCGGCGGGGTGCCGAAAGGGGGGTTGAGGCGAACCTCCAGCCGACTGTTGACGCAGCGCAAGTCTCCGGCGTCGCGGAAGGCCTGCCGAAGCAGAGCTCGGCCGTCATCCGCGGAGCGAGCATAGAGTGGACCCAGACGAGGGGCCAGTGCGGACTCCGAGTTATAGGCGCTCATGCGCACGGCATGGGTGAGCAGCTGGCGCTTGGTCTCCAGCGGCCGCGGCTCCGGCCGCGCCTGCGCGAGCGGGACCTTGTTCGGGGTGCGATCCCGCTCTGCCTCCAGGCTCCAGACCACCTCCTGGGCCTTGCTGACCTCTTGCCCGGCCGCGGCATTGGCTCTCTATAGGCCACGCATAGTCGGGCGTTGGGCCTCTTGGTTCCCGGCTGCGGCCACTCCGTAGGCGGCTTGGGCTTCGACCAGCCCGAGGCGAGCCCTGGCCAGCCGGCGGGCGAGTTTCTTGCGGGCGGGGTTGGGGACCAGCCGGGTGGGGGCGTCCACCACGGCGGCGTAGGTGTCCAGGGCATCGAGAGCGAAGTGCTGCCGCCCGTACTTGAAGTAATTCTCCTGCCGCCACCTGGCGAACATACGGTGGGCCACCTCGACAGCGCTATGTCAACAGGTCTGGATCCAAGTTCCCCTCGCTCGTGGTGTCGTCCATAATCCGTTTCGACGCGTCTACGACGATATCGACCGGAGTCGATCACTCCGGAGTGCATTCCCGGGCCCCACCTGACGCATCAAGTGCGCCTTTTCCCCGTGCTTCACCACGACGGTCTTCAGCCAACGCAGCATGAGGCGGTTTGACGCCTGCCCCCGCAGGGCGACGCCGGAGGGCCGTCTGTCCTCCATCTCCTACACCGCTCCACGCTCAGAGGTTCTTCCTGCATCCGATCCTCCTTACGTGTTCGTGACACCCCCCGGAACGGATCGTGAGACGCAGAAGGCGTTCAAGCGGGACGGCTTTCGTACCGGAGGTATCAACTTCTGAGAGTCGGTAGCGCCACAAGTAGTAGGTAGACACGGGTAATCAGGTACGTGACTCGTGAGCAGGGCCGATCTCCCTGGTCGCGCCCGTGACCGAATATTCGGCACCTACAGGTCCCGGCCACAGCCGAGCCCGGGGCCCCGACCGTAGCTACATGTTCCGATCCGAAAGTCCGTAAACGCTCAGCAAGTGGCCGGGTTCCAGGCGTCGTCGACCGACGAGACGTTGAATGGCGGGCTGGTTGCGCCGAACTCGGCGATCGGGTCGAGCCAAACGTCGGCGTACTCGCCCGTGGTGGTACCGAGGGCGGCGCTGTAGACCGGTACGGTGCACGCCTTGGTCTGCAGGGCTTGGATGGTCACCGGGTAGTGCTGGTAGGTCCCCGCCGCGCAGTTGGGTGTGCAGCTGTCGTAGGCGAAGTAGCCGGTCCCGACCAGCCCGGACGAGCGGGTCGACCAGGTGAGACCGCCGAAGTAGTCGTGGTTGTCGTACTGGATGGTGGTGGGGTAGCGACCCCACTTGTACAGGGCGCCCGGCTCTGCCCCGGTGGATACGTACAAGTCGGCCGCCGCGCCCGAGGGGGGAGGCGACTGGGCTGGGGTGGTCGTCGCCGGTGCCGTGGTGGTGGTTCCCCCCTGGGGGGCCAGCGCCGCCGAGGCTTGCTCGAATAGCTGGCTCGCACTCTGGGTCACGCCCGTCACATCCGCGAAACCGGCTGCGGCGATGGGCGCCGACCAGCTCACGCTCCCGACGCCCGCGGCCGCCACCGATAGATGGTACGGGTCGGGCGTGGTGGTCCCGCTGGCGCCGCCGGCCCCCGCGCCGTTCACCTGCAAGGCGTTAAGGATTGACAGCGAGCCATCCGCCGCCACTGCCAGCCATGGGCCGCTCGGCGCGAAAGCCACGCCGCTCGGCGGTCCGGTCAACGAATCCGGCTGGGTCAGGCGACCCGTGGAGGTGTCGTAGACGTCAAGGTTCCCGGTTCCGGCCTCAGGTCCCTGTCAAAGTCCGGGGCCGGGTGGGGGCCGGAGAGGAGTGAAGTGGTAATCGGGAGACTGAGGGCCAGCCACGGAGGGGGGTGGGGAGGGGCCGGGACTGCGTGAGGAAGG
>JAKAWH010000075.1 GCA_021817065.1 Actinomycetes bacterium | reverse complement strand
CGATCTCCAATATGGTGGTCGCCCAGACCTCCTACCAGGCCAACACCCGGGTGGTCACCACCGACGCGACCGTTCTCAACTCGCTCATCCAGATGGCGTAGTGAGCGGGCGGTGAACGAAGGGATTGGTTAGGGCTGTGTGCCGGAGAGCCGACCGGGAGATGGGATGGCGAGGTGGGCGGTGACCTACGCGCAACTGCGAGCACAGCAGGCCAGGAGGCGGCACGCTGAGACAGGCACACCGGTGATCATGCTGACCCGGCTCAATGGCGAGCGGTTCGCTGTGAACGTGGACCTGATCGAGCGCGCCGAGACCACCCCCGACACGGTTATCCGCATGGTGGATGGTGCCAAGTACGTGGTCACGGAGAGTCTGGAAGAAGTCATCGACAAGGTGACCAATTTCAAGGCGTCCGTGCTGCGTCTGGCCGGTTCGCCGGAGCCCCCAGGTCCCGGAGCGGGGGGAGACGAGCCGGAGGGTCGCCACCTCCGGCTGCTTCCCGACCGGGAGGACCCGAGGCAGGGAGTGCCGGGTGCCGGCGAGCCCACTAACCTGGGGCCCCTAACCCAGGGATCGGGTGATACCGCTCCGGAGGCTCGAGCGACGCGAGAAGAGCGAACGGGCCGGACGGCACAGGGAAGGGAATGCCGACGATGATCATGAAGAAGGACCGGATGACCCGGAACGGGATGATCTTCGCGGTGGTGGTCGTCTTCCTGGCCATGCTCCTGGACGGGGACAACCCGCTCTTCCTGTTCAAGCCGGCGCCCATCATTCTCATCTTCGGTGGCGCGGTGGCTGCGGCAAGCGCGTCGAGCTTCACCCGGGTCCTGAAGAACGTCCCGGCGGTGATCAAGTTCGCCACCCAGTCTCCCAACGATCCCCCCGACGAGACCATCGTCCAGATGGTGCGACTCGCCGAGATCGCCCGCCGGGAGGGCCTCCTGGCCCGCGACCGGGAGGGAGCGTCCATCGACAACACATTCTTCCGCAAGGGAATCGAGATGACCGTCGATGGCATCGATCCCGAGGAGATCCGGGCATTGCTGGAGAGCGAGATCGACTCCCTGCGCGAGCGGCACAAGGACGGCATCGGCTTCTTCATGGACCTGGGGGGGTACGCCCCCACCCTGGGGATCATCGGGACGGTGCTCGGCCTGATCGGCGTGCTCGCCCAACTCAGCAACGTGGCGGCGCTCGGGCCCCACGTGGCCACCGCCTTCGTGGCGACCCTGTGGGGCATCCTCTCGGCCAACCTCTTCTGGCTGCCCATCGGCAACAAGTTGAAGAAGGTGAGCGAGCAGGAGATCGCCAACATGCAGCTCATGCTGGACGGGATCCTGGCCATCCAGGCTGGCGCCAGCCCCCGGCGGATCGAAGCGAAGCTGCTCACCTACGTGAAGCCCGCCGATCGGGAGGCGATCGCCTCGGCCAAGGGATCGGAACAGGCTGCCTGAGATGTGCGCGGTTTGTCGTGCCGTGAGAGGCGAGGTCTGACATGCCGAAGAAGGCCGCGGCCGAAGTGGAGATGATGGAGTCGGCCGGGATGATGCGGTGGCTGCTCACCTACGCGGACATGATCACCCTGCTTCTCATCGTCTTCATCATCCTCTTCGCCATCTCCACCATCAGCCCGAAGAAGTTCCAGTCCTTCGAAAAGGGCCTAATTCCCGCATTCGCACCAGGCACCAACCCCCTCCAGGAGGGCAACGGAATCCTCCAGAACAACAGCCTGCTCCTCCACATCGGCGCCCAGTCCCAGCAGGCGATGATCCAGGCGGCCAACAACATTCAAGGAACCCCCCTCCATGCTGTGACCGCGTCGACGTCGTCCCTTCTGGCCCAGCAGATCGAACAGGCCTTGCAGAAAGCCGGCCTTTCCCAGTATGCGATCGTCGAGACCACACCGCAGGGAACGGTGGTGGAGATCCTCGCCTCCACCACCTTTTCGAGCTACTCGGCGGTGCTCAACGGTGTGGGCCGCCAGATCGTCGATACGGTCTCGGGAGTCATCGTGCAACTTCCCAATGACGTGCTGGTGGCCGGCTATACCGACGACAACCCGATCCTCTGCACCCCCAGCCTCGACTGCCCCTACAGGAACAACTGGGAGCTCTCGGCCGCCCGGGCACTGTCGGCGGTGGACCGGATGGGCAACTCGGACGGGATCGGTTGGGGAAGGCTATACGGTTACTTCGCCGGCTCGAACGATCCGGTGGCCCCCAATCGTGATTCCAGCGGCAACGCCATAGCTGCCAACCAGGCGCTCGATCGCCGGGTGGACATCGAGATCCTCAACGCCAATTCGAACGGCCAGGTGACCGTTCCTACCGGGACCGGGCTGGCCACCCAGGCGCCCACAGTGGCAACGCCGTTCGCCGTACCGTCGGCCGGAGCCGGCCCGGCGCCCGCTAGCTCAGCGACAGGAGGTACGTGAGCGATGTCCACAACCATCGACGAGTCCTACATTCCCGACATCGACTATGACGACGACTACGAGGAGGGGGGTAACAGGAGGATCGTCCTCATAGCTCTCATCGCGGTCCTTCTGTTGGGAATCGGCGCTGTTGCCTACTGGTTTCTTGCCATCCACAAGTCGGGCAAGCAGACTCTGGCCGCCATCGAGAAGACAACCGACACCTACGACCTCGGTCAGCAGACCATGAACCTGGGCGACGGCGCGCTCATTCAGGTCGACGTAAAGATGCATCTCACCACTCTCGCCAGCAAGAGCGATATCGCGAAGGAGGCGGCTCCCCTGACAAACGCGGAGATTCTGGTATTCGGGCAGTCCACATCGGCGAACTTGCTGACCGCTTCCGGCAAGCAGGCGGTGCAGCAACAGCTTGTGACCCAGTTCAACAAGATCCTGGGGCCGGTGAACAAGCTGCCCCAGGTGCAGGGGATCTACTTCGGCGAGTTGACCATTCCCCAGCCGGTGCTTTCCGGGAGCAACGGAGGCGCTACTGGCGGGGCCAGCGGGCCGGTAATCGGTGGAGCGACAACCCAGTGAATCCCGCGAGCCCCTTCCGCCGGTCGTCGGTTTCCGAGCCGCGAGCTTACGATTTCCGCACGCCGGAAGGTCTGGATCGGTCCCACCTGCGTTTTCTCCACAATGTCTTCGACATTTACGTTCGCCTGGCCGGGGGAGTGCTCACCGGCGCACTCCGGATGCCGGTCCATGTCGCGGTTTCCGATATTCGCCAGACCGCCTGGGATGATTTCGCTCGGAACTCTGAGTCGCCTGCTCACCTGGTGGTCTTCTCGATGGCGCCGTTGCCCGCCAAGTGCATTATGTACCTACCCCTCGACCTCTCGATGGGGATGGTAGACGTGCGGCTGTCGGGTCCCGGAGACGGTTGGTATCCCAAGCGGCCGCTGACCGAGATCGAGGAAGTCCTCCTCGCTCCGATCGTGGACTCGCTCCTCAACGAGATGGGTAATGCCCTTGGGCATTACCTGCCGGTCAACATGGCCGTCAACCAGAAGGCCGCCGACACCGATCTGCTCCAGGCGGTGATCTCCTCGGGATTCTGTGTCGTCGTCGAGATGGAGGTCCGTTTCGGAGACGGGGCGGCATTCATGATGGCGATCTGCCTGCCGTTCCCGGTGGTGCGGCCGATCGTCGAGGCCATCGAGAAGTCCGAGCTGGCCCTGACCGCCGACCCGGATGAGCCCGATCCCGCTCTGCTCGCCCAACTCTTGCGAGTCCCGGTCGAGCTTTCGGTGCGCTTCTCCTCGACCCGGCTCAGCCCTCCTGAGATCCGGGACCTGGCACCGGGTGACGTCATCCCCCTCCATCACCCGCCGGGTGCGCCACTGTCCCTGGTGGCGGGGGGCCTGCCCCGCCTTTCGGTGCTGCCCACCTCGGTGGGCCGCCATCTGGCGGCAGTGGTAGTAGACCCGGCTATGGTCGGCTCCATGGTTGTGGAGGAAGGTGAGGACCCCTACGTCCAGGATGAGGACTTCGACGGGCCGGATGCCTACCGGGCCGGGCCGGGAGAACCGGTGCCGGTTGTCAATCCCGGCGGTGCCGAGAACCTGCGATCGAGCCCTCTAGGCGGGCTGGTGGAGCCCGGGAGGCGGGATGAGGGTGGGAGCGACGAGAAAGGCACATCATGAGCGACATGCCAACCGACGACGTCGAAGAACTCGAAGCCATCGAGGTCGAAGACGAGGATGAGGAAACGACCGCTCCTGCTCCCTCGCGTGCCAAGCCGGACACTCGCTCCACCCGCCGCCAGGCGCGCTCCGCCTCTTCCGAACCGGTTGAGCCGATGGGACTCGCCGGGGCCTTCGTGAGTTCTGGGGCGGGGGCTCGATCGCTGGAGTTCCTGCATGGGGTGGAGATGGAAGTCACGGTGGAGCTGGGACGCGCCAGGCGAACGGTGCGGGACTTGCTGGAGGTCCAGGTCGGCAGTGTGATCGAATTGGATCGATCGGCAGGGAGTCCGGTGGACGTGCTGGTGAACGGCATGTTGATCGCCCGGGGTGAGGTGGTGGTGGTCGAGGACGAGTTCGCGGTGCGGATCACCGAGATCCTGGATTCCTCGGGGTTGCGAGTGAGCCGGTGAGCCGATTGCTCCGAGCATCCGGTCGGGTGGTCGGCGGCTGATATGCCCGGAACGAGCACGACCCGGAGCCCATCCCCCTCCCTTGCGGTGACCAGGGCTAGCGTTCACGGGGTTAAGCCCGTCACACACGCCCTTTCACATCACGCGGCGACCACTTCTACCGCGCCGGTCTCGCTGGCTCCGACGAACTACGGGATCAACTGGGTGCACGAGGTGGGGGCTCTGCTGGTGGTGTTCGGCGTTCTCTGGTTGGTTGCCCGTTACATCAAGAAGCGCAATGGCCTGGGGGGAGCGATCGCGGGCGGAAGGGGACCGGGAGGACAGATCACCGTCCTTTCCCGGCAAGTACTGGCCAAGGGCATTTCCCTGGCTATCGTGCGGGTGGGGACACGGGACCTGCTTGTCGGTGTCACTCCTTCGGGGGTGAACCTGATCTCCGAATTGAGCGCGGGTAGCGCCGTCGCCGACCCGGAATCGGAATTCGACCTCGATCCCCAAGCTGCCTCCGTCGAGGGGGGAGCCGAAGGGACGATCCGGCCGGTTCTCACCGGCCAGCTGGGCGACCAGTGGACGGTCGCACGGATGGGGGGCGCAAGTCCCCTGCAAGCATGGATGGCCAAGCTCGATGGTCTACGGGAGATGACAGTCCGCCGCTCCTGAACGCAGTTCGTACGCAAAGCGCTCTCAAACCATGCACAACCTACTCATAGCCGCCAATACACCGTCGGTGAACGTCAACGTCGGCGACCTGTCCAAGCCGTCCCAGTCGATCACCCTCCTCATCGTGGTGACCCTGATGTCGGTCGCCCCGTCGCTTCTCATCATGATGACCGGTTTCACCCGGATCGTCATTGTCATGGGTTTGGCCCGCAACGCGATGGGCCTGCAGGCCGGAACTCCGCCCAATCAGGTGATTGCCGGACTCGCGCTGTTCTTCTCGCTGTTCCTGATGGCGCCCACCTTGTCGAAGATGAATACGGTGGCGGTGCAGCCGTATCTCCACGGAAAGATGAGTTTTTCCAAGGCGGTTCAAGCGGGGGAAGTACCTCTCAAGAACTGGATGCTGCGGCAGACCGATGCCACTGATCTCCGGCTCACCGAGAAGGAAGCGCACCAGCATCCAGCCAAACCAACCGACGCATCCATAGTCACGGTCATCCCGGCCTTCATGCTGTCCCAACTGAAGAGTGCCTTCCTCATCGGATTCGTGATCTTCATTCCCTTCCTCATCGTTGATCTGCTGGTCTCTTCCACCCTCATGTCGATGGGAATCGTCATGCTCCCGCCGACTTTGGTGTCCTTGCCCTTCAAGATCCTGCTCTTCGTGATGGTGGACGGTTGGACGCTGCTGGCCAACACTCTTTTCAGGAGCTTCTCGTGAGAGGCAGGTTCCCGGCGGCGGAATCCCGGGAAAGCGCATACGAGAGGAGCGGTCAATGAAGGAGGCAACCCTCATCTCCATGGCCACCCAGGCGATGGTGGTCACCCTCAAGATCGCCGGACCGATCTTGATCGCTTCTCTGGTGGTCGGCCTACTGGTCTCGTTGATCCAGTCGATCACCCAGATCCAGGATTTCACCCTCACTTTCGTCCCCAAGCTGGCGGCTATCGCACTGGTAATGGTGGTGGCCGGCCATTTCATGCTGGCGACCTTCATCGGCTTCACCGACCACCTTTTTCAGCAGATCCCCAGCCTGATCAGCTCGGGTTGATCGGGGAGCCGTGAGCGTCACCCTCGCCAACGGACCCCTCTACCTTGCATTCCTGCTGGCGCTCGTGCGCGCCGGCGCGTGGGTCTCCCTGTCACCGCCCTTTTCGAATGTTCCCATGCCGACAATGGTCAAGGTGGGGGTGGCCGTGTCCCTCGCTCTGATGGCGGCCCCTCACATCCCCGCTTCCCAGATTCCCCAGGGGATGGACGGGATGATCGGAGCGATCGTGCTCAACGTGGTGGTCGGCTCGTTGCTCGGCCTCATTACCCTGACGCTCTTCAGCGCCATTCTCACCGCTGGCGCATTGGCTGACATGTTCGGCGGCATCGTTCTGCCGCCCTCGCTAGATCCGCTGTCGCAGAATCAGGTTCCCCAGGTGGGGCAGTTCTACAACCTGATCGGGCTGGCTCTCCTGTTCGTATCCGGCGGCTACGAGTTACTGGTGGCCGGATGGGTGAAGTCTTTCAGCGGTGCGGGTATCTCGCTGTCGTCGCTGAAGCCGATAGCGTCGGTGTTGACCGGTGACCTGGCAACTTTCTTCGTGGCAGCGCTGGAGATCGCCGCGCCGGTGGTGGTGGTTCTATTTGCGGCCCAGGTGGTGATGGGGATGATTGCCAAGGCGGCACCGCAGGCCAATGTGTTCCTGCTGGCATTCCCGTTCCAGGTCGGCCTCACTTTGTTGCTGGTCGGGTTCGGAATCGAGGTCTTGCCGGCGTCGGCGACCAACTTGATCCAGAAGGCGGTTCACGACGGGCTCTCCTTGGTGGGGGTATAGGCGGTGGGGGTGGGACAGCTTCTCTGCGCGATCGGTGAGGGCGGGTAGATGGCCGCTGGTGACAAGGAAAGGAAGACTCTTCCACCGACGGCTAAGAAGAAGCGGGAGGCTCGGCAGGAAGGAAGGATCGCCAAGAGCCAGGAACTGGCCGGCTGGGTGGTGGTGCTGGCCGCCACAGTGGCCTTCCCATCTGCGTTCCGGTATGTGACCAGTCAGATCGAGGGGCTGGTGTCCCAGAGCGCCAAGGTCATGTCCCATCCGGACCGCGGCCAGGCAATCGCGGCGTTCGAGCACGGCCTCAAGGTCTTTGCAACGACCAGCTTGACCATTGCAGGGGTCCTCACTGCGGTGACCATCTTGGTGAACGTCGCCCAGGTGGGGTTCGTCTTCGCCGCCAAGTCGGCCCGTCCCCAATTGTCTCGCCTGAATCCCAAGCAGGGTCTCAGCCGGATCTTCTCTCCGGCCGGCCTGTGGCAGCTTGTCAAGACCTTTCTCAAGGTGGCAGTGATCGCCTTTATCGCCTACCGGCTCCTCAGCAAGGCCATCCACACGGTGCTAGGGGGAGCCACTCCAGTGACCCTGGAGCCGATGCTGGGATTCACCGCTCAGACCGTCCTGACCATCGTGCGTTATATCGCCCTGATCGGCCTGGTGATCTCGATCTTCGACTACGCATACCAACGCCACCGGACCAACCAGTCCCTCCGGATGAGCCGGGACGAGATGAAGGACGAGATGCGCCAGACCGATGGCGATCCGACCACCAAGCGCCGGATTCGCATGCAGCAGCGCAGGTTGTCCCGCCTCCGGATGATGGCCGCGGTCGCCCAGGCTGACGTGGTCATCACCAACCCTACCCATGTGGCAGTGGCGCTCCAGTACGACAAGCGGTCCTTTCTGGCTCCCAAGGTGGTGGCCAAGGGGGAGGGGGAGATCGCCCGGGCGATCAAAGAGGAAGCTCTCAGAGTCGGAGTACCGGTTGTCGAGGACCCGCCCCTTGCTCGTGCGGTCAACGCCGCGTGCGAGATCGGCGACACCATTCCCCGGGAGCTCTACATGGCGGTCGCCCATCTGCTTGCTTTCGTGTATTCGTTGTCCGTCGACGCCCGCCTGTTGGGGGTGGTTTTCCGACGCCCGGTGTCCTCTCTTGGCCTGTGAGGTACGTCTTTCGAGGGGCTGGTGAGCTGCTCGGTACGAGCAGCTCACCGCTGTGAGAAGTTCCCACCTTTTCGCTGTTACAGGGGTTATGATCAAAAAGCGCTTCACCCAGAGGGAGACCGTGTCGATCTGTTTTGAAATGGTTCTCATTAGGATGGTGGCCTGACTATGGCCGTGCGCGAGCTGTCGGCATTCCTGTGGGAGGAGAGGCAGCTTCTGGACCTTCTCGTCTTCAAGCTCGAGGAGGAGAGCCTGGTGCTGGCTTCCGGAAGGCACCAGTGGCTGGCGCGGGCTACCTCCGAAGTGGAGTTCGTTCTCGCCCAGATCCAGGAGATGGAGGCTCGGCGGGAAGCCGAAGCCGCCGGGGTGGGCGTCGAGCTCGGGATCGGCGGTGCCGCGACCCTGGCCGAGATCGCCGACGCGGCCCCGGAACCCTGGGCTGGGACATTCCGGGACCACCGCAAGGCGCTGCAGGCAGTGATCGGGAGGACCCAGGAACTGGCCCTACGTAATAAGGAGGTCCTGGCCAAGTACGTCGTGGCGGTGTCCGATGCCCTCTCGATCGTGGGGGTGGCAGGTTCGACCCCGGGCCCTGCTTACACCGCCGACGGCGCGGTGCGGCGGTCTGCCGGCAACATCAGACTGGTGGACGCGGTGTCATGACCCGGCTGGAGTGTTACCGATGAGCGACCTCGGCATATACATCGCTGCAACCGCTCTGGATGCCCAGCAAGTCGGCATGGACACGGTATCTCAGGACATCGCCAACGTAAATACCCCCTTTTATTCCCGCGAGACCACCAACATGTCCGCGGTGGCCGGGGTGTATACCACCGATGCTGGAGTATCGGTGCCCAGCGTCAGCCAGATCAACAACGCGGTCACCACCGCGGCGATGATGACTGCGGACGGGATGCTTTCCGCGCAGCAAGCCACCAATCAGGTCCTCACTTCCGCTCAGTCTCTTTTCCCCGAACCCAACGGGGGCGGCCTTCAGAGTCTGCTCTCCCAGTTCTGGTCCCAGTGGGACAACGTTGCCAACGAACCCTCCAATTCGGCGGCGCGCCAGGCGCTGGTGGGGATGGCCCAGCAGGTGGCAAATGCGCTCAACCAGGCTTCCGGCGGTCTCTCCACATTGCAGAACCAGTTGGTGAGTGGGTCCAGCTCCAGCCTCCAGTCGACCCTTACCCAGGCCAACACGCTGCTCGATCAGGTTGCCAATCTCAATCAGCAGATCCTCACCGCCAAGGCGGGCGCCAGCGACGCCAACGCGCTGATCGACCAGCGCCGCCAGTACCTCGACCAGCTTGCCCAATTGATAGGTACCACCTACCGGGACAATGCTGACGGGACGTCCACCGTCTACCTGGGTGGTCTTGAGGTGGTGCAGGACAATCAGGCATTGCCGCCGGCGCCTGGCCAGCCTCTGACCTTTACGCTCTCCTGGACCGGTACGAGCGCCAATATCCAGGTCAACTACACCGACTCATCTGGGGTGACGGTCGCAACCCCGCCCCTGGGAGGGACGGCGGCGGGCTTGGTGGCAGCGGTGAACTACTTGAACAATTACCAAACGTCACTCAACAATGTGGCCTCCACTCTCGCCTCCACGGTGAACAACCAGCAGGCATCCGGCTATTACTGGGCAGGTGGGGCCGGGTCGTCCCCGTCGGCCTCCGGAACGACCGCCTATGCGGGCAGTGTCGACACCTCTGGAAACCCGTTGGCGGTGTTCGTCAACTCGAGAACCGGGACCTCGGCCGGAGTTACCGCCACCAACATCGGGCTGGATAGCGAAGTAACAGCGAATCCCTACTACCTGGCCGCCAGCAGTCAGAGCGCCAACGCCTCGACTATGTCGTCGAGTCCTACACCGGCAAGCACCACAATCGGCGGGTCGAACGACACGCTGGCGATGAGTCTCAACGGAGTCAGCAATACATTGACTCTTACGAGCAGTTCCTATACACCGACCGCCTTGGCGACGGAAGTTCAGAACCAGCTCAACGCCCAGTTTGGCCCTGGCCAGGCAACAGCTACGATCAATCCCGCTGGCTACCTGGTGATCACCGACACCGCCGGTGGTGCTCAGAGCCTCCAAGTGACCGGCGGTACCGCCCTCGGCACTCTCGGCCTGACGGCGATGCAGGTAGCGAGTACCGGCGGCGCCCAGCAGAACAACGGCGGCAATGCCCAGCTTGTTGCGGAGCTGGCCAACTCGTTGAATGGACCTGACCCGATATACCGGAGCTTCATATCCCAGCTTGGCACCGATGTTTCTACTTCAACCAGCCAGATGAAGGCCCAGCAGTCCGCAACCAACAGTGCCGACCAGATATTCCAGTCGCTATCGGGTGTTTCGACAGACGAAGAGACTATTCAGATGCAGCTCTACCAGCAGGCCTACCAGGCAGCCGCCAAGGTGGTCACCGCAGCGCAGGCGATGTTCCAATCGCTTATCCAGGCGGTATAGGCGATGGGAACCTATCTGCGCGCGACCCCACTCGGTATCGACCAGAACAACATCTTGAACCTGGATGCCAACATGAATGCTCAGGCGGTCACCCAGGAGCAGCTCTCCACCGGATATCAGATCAACCAGCCGTCAGACAATCCAGGGGCGATCGGGATGGTTCTCTCGTCCAATGCCCTGGTCGACCGCACGACCCAGTACCTGAACAACGCGAGCGACGGCCTCTCCTTCCTTACCCAGGCCAACTCGGTGATGAACCAGGTGGCCAGCCTGCTCGATCAGGCGGAGCAGTTGGTCACCGAGCTGGCGGGGCCCGCCAGCCAGATGGGGACGTCGAGTGCTCCCCAGCAGATCGGATTGCAGCTCCAAGGTATCTATACCTCTTTGCTGTCGTTGGCGAACCAGACCTATGTGGGTATTCCAATCTTCGGAGGCACTACCGGAGGCAATGTTGCCTATGACAGCGCAGGCAACTACGTCGGGACCTCCACGACACTCAGTAGAACGGTCGCGCCGGGACTATCATTGCAGGCGTCTGTAGTGGGGAGTTCAGTCTTCGGCAGCGGCGCGACAGGAGTGTTCGGAGTCATCAACCAATTGGTCCAAGACGCCAACAACATCAATGCCGGGACCAATACTGGGCTCCAGCAATTGATCTCGACCGACGAGGGCAAGTTCCAGGACATCGTCCAGCAAGTCCAGAGCCAGGGAGCAATGGTCGGAAGCCTGTATCAGGCGATGCAGTCTGCCCAGCAGTCTGCCCAGCAGACCCAGACGGTGCTCAAGAACCAGGTGTCCAATCTCGCCGATGTTAACGTTGCTCAGGCCACTACCAACCTCCAGGAGGAGCAGATCGCCTACCAAGCCGCCCTGTACGCGACCGCACAAGTCAACAAGTATTCGCTCGTCCAGTTCGTCGCCTGACCAGCAAGGATGGTTTCCTCACCTGACATGCCCACTTCTACTGCAACTCCCGATATTGTGACCGGGTCTGCATCGTCTCAGGATGCACCTGGCGAGAGCTCCGGCAAGGTAAATCTACCGGTCATCACCTTCGATCAAGGGCTCCCGGGCTTTCCCGAGGCGCGGCGATTCGTCGTGATTCCCATGGAGGAGAACCTTCGCCCGTTCTGCCGGATGATGTCCCTCGACCAGGAAGGCCTTCAATTCGTGGTCGTCCCGCCAGTACCCCTCTTCGCCGACTATCAGATCGAGATCGACGAGGACACCGTCGATCGTCTTGATTTCAAGGATGCGTCCGACGTCATTGCGCTGCTTATCGTTGACCCGAAGAGCCCACCGGAAGCCCCTACCGCCAACCTGCTGGCACCGGTGGTGTTCAATCGGCGTACCTTTGCAGCCAGTCAAGTAGTCCTGCACGGTTCTCAGTATTCGGCGACCACCCAGTTGCCTCGGCCGCAAGCCAGTCCAAGCAATTCTTGAGACCGTGTACGCCCTGGAGGCGGGTCAGCGTCGCTGGTCCGTGTCGTCGCGTACCGGTCGCTTGATGCGGGCCACATTGGGGGATCCCAGCTCTCCGGCCGGTCCGGCATCCTGTCCAAGCCCACGGAGCCCTTCCAGGCGAGCCGGTCCCTCGGCATCGTCCTTGGTTGCCGCCGCGACATTCGCTGCCTTCACCAGGCGGTAGACCTCTTCCCGGTGGACGTCGATGGAGCGGGGGGCGTCGATACCGATCCGGACATGATCGTGATGGATCTCCAGCACCGTGATCACGATGTCGTTGCCGATCATGATGCGCTCTTCGGGACGTCTTGAGAGGACGAGCATGGTTGGTGTTCCTTATCCTGCTGACCAGGTGTGGTTGCCTCGACAGGTGGTCACGGTTTCCTAGTCTCCCTGCGCCTCGGGAGACTCTTCCCCGGCGAGCCCGAAAGCTTCGGAAGGCGCTTCTCCGGTGATCCCTTCTCCAGTTGCATCGTAGCCGACCAGGTTGGCGAGGTCATCGCCCTCGCCCAAGGCGTGAGGGACCACCTCGGGTACTGGCGGTGGTAGGTACGCATTTATCACGTTTCCGACAATGATCAGTCCCAACCAGGCGACCACCAGTGCGATCAGGAACCTGACAAGCATCGTTCCGATGTCGACGGTTCCCTGGACGAAGCCGAGGATGGACGGGAGCGATAGCAAGACCGCCAACCCCAGCACGAAGTGGGGACGCGGGATCCAGATCGGGCGCCGCTCCTCCTCGATGTTGCCGGCATCCTCGCCAATCAGCGGATCATCCGCGTTTTCCGGCGTCAGCGCGGCCTCCTTCAACAGATTGCGAGACGTTCTTCGACGATCCTAGACCACAGTGCAACGTCTGCTTCTTGCCCGTCGATCAGGGATACCGGTATCCCGCACGCGAGGATGGCTGCAGGAGTGCGGGTGGCGCGGCCTCCTTCGATGGCGAGAGTGTCGATCCGTCCCAAGTCGATCGCCCAGGCGGCTATATCCTCCGGCTTGTGGGTGGCTTCGACGACTCCGCACACCAAGTCTGGCTGGAGCGCCTCCAGGACGGTCCGGGCCCAGGTTCGGTCCAGGCCGGTGAGCGGAGCGGAGACGGCGACGATGGTGACCTCCTGCTTGCCCTTCCAGCGGGGCCGTCGTTTGGCTGCCACCTCGTCGGAGGGAATCAGCATCCACGCCGGCACGTCTTCCTGCTCGCCAGCAGGCGCGGCGATCACTACTTCGGCCGGATCGACTCCCCGGTCGATGGCCAGTTTGGCCGCCAGGCAACGGGCATCGTCCAGGTCGCCGACGATAGCGACAAGGCCACCCGCGTTGGCAGGGATCTCGGGCGCCGGGAGAATGTCCTCCATGGCACGAAGGAAGAGGTCCCGAGCCAATTCGACGCTGTCGAGATCGACACCGGGCTCTCCGATACGCGAAACCAGCTCGGTGATCTCTCTCCCCGGGAGGAGGGCTGAGGGGAACCCGATTGCCGAGAGGCCACTGGGGACGAAGGGCGCCGAAGCGAAGACATCCCCCGGTGCCGATCGAGCTACCGTGTTGGCTGCTCCCCACGCGGCAGGGCTCGGTCGCCATTCGGGCCACACGTTCCACCCAGGGACCGCTCCCTTGGCAGAAGACGCGGCCCCCGGATCCGGAAGCCACCCGGGTGGGGGTACCACGCCCGGTGGGAGCATTCCCGCAATGGGGATGCGGGTCAGGATCTTGATCACCTCGGGAGGCAGGACCGGGGCATCGCCGACCATGCCCAGCTCCTCGGTTCCCATCATGGAGAGGTCGTCCAGGTAATCGGTGCCGTTGAGAAGCGGCGCTCGCTCAATAGCAGTCGACTGTGCCGGTCCCGAATGGCCGTCTTGTTCCGTCCCGGGGGCATCCTCATCGACGGTGGGATCGGCGTGCCACACGACGGTACCGGCTGGTTCACCCTGGTCCGCCCCCGGCAGTTCGCCTTCCTCGGCGTTTATCGCTGGCGCGCCTCGGGGTGGGACCGCACCCGTGGACCCGACCGATTCGCGGGGTGTCGTAGCATCACGGGATGTGGTGCCGTCTCCGTCGAGGAGGGAGCGCTGTGCGGCGCCGACATAGCGCATTCGAGACGTGCCTCGAGCATCGATGGTCTCTGAGCGAGGCTGGTTTTCCAGAAGTTCGAGGTCATGGTCATCATGAAGGGCGGCATCTGTGCCACCGGTCTCCACAGGGTCGGATCGCCCGTCATCGCCGTCTTCCAACCTCTCTGATTGGCGCGGCACAAGGAAATAGGCCCAGTAACGCGACACCTGATCGTCGGTTGCGAAGGTGCGATGACCGGCGGACGGAGCGGTTCCGATCTCCTCGTCATCGGTGACCGCCAAGCCGTCCCCTTCGACATCAGTGGCGACGGGAATTGCTTCCGATGGATCGAGCTCGGGGATCGGTTCATCGACCACAGGGGAATCGGTTCCGTAGCGACGCCGGATCAGGTCGTTGACTCCGCCGATCCCACCGGTCCGGCTCTCGTCATGGCGCGCGGCCGAAGAAGTGGCGGGTGCGGCTCCCTTGGGGGCCAACCCGGCTGAGCGCCCGCTGGCCGTCTTGTAGGGGGGGATCGTCTTCTGGCGCCCGCCCGGTGCAGTTCGAGGAGACCGTCCACCGGTTCGACTGCCGGCCAGGCGGCCAAGAGGAGTGGAAGGGCGACCGGAACGGGGGGGAATACGACCGGAACGGGGGGCTCCTCGACGGGCAGGAGCCGAACCGGTGGACGGAGCCTCGACGATCAGCTCGAAAAGCTCCCGGGTGAAGAATCCGATCGGA
>JAKAWH010000074.1 GCA_021817065.1 Actinomycetes bacterium | reverse complement strand
GGGGGTCCCTCCGGTGGCCTCGTCGATGACGGCGATGCCGGTCAGGCGCTTGCCCGGTGTCTGGCCGTGGGAGCTGCCGACCGACAGGGTGAAATACGCGGTGCACACCGCCGCGAGGAACGTGGCGATCTTGCCCACCCCGGCGAAGCGTTAGACGGCGAGGAAGATGAGCTCGATGACCGCGAGCGATCCCCAGTCGATGGCGAAGGCGCCGATCCTCCTGCCCCAGCCGGCGATCTTGTTGCCGTTGTCGTCGTAGGGGGTGAGGCGCAGGGGCCGGAAGGGCTTCCTGGTGGTTTCGGCGCCCTGTCGGTTGGCGGTGCGGAAGTCCTCTCCGCCTGGGTGGGTCTCGCCGAGGCCGTCGGCTTGGTTGGCGGCAGGGCCGCTCTTAGCGTCGTGGCTGCCGCCGGGCGCGTCCCAGAGGCCGGGGGCGGTGTCGTGGTCGGTGTCGGCTTCGGTTGGCCTGTCATCGTCTGTTGTGGTTCCGCCTTGTGCTGCTGTCGCGGCCTCCTCGATGGTGGCCGGTCCGGCTTCGGACGGACTGTGAATAGAACCTGTTTCCGTCATAGCTGACGGTCTATCAGAGGGATCCGACCGGAAAAAGCTACTGGTGGGTAATAAAAGAGCAGCTCAGACGGTGTGTGGTGAGGTGGGGACGGGGGGTGGTGGGTTGGCGCGATTCCCTGCTCGGTGACGTCCATCGAGATCGGGGTCTTTCGGATGGCGCCGCGCGCGCTTATGATGTGTGCATCCCCCCAGTTGCTTCGACGGCTGGGTGCGAGGGCCGCCTTCGGGCGGCTCTCTGCTTTTTTGGAACAGTTACCAGGTGGAGGGCTTGCTGAAGGTTCCTCGTCCGTCTGTGAGTTGCGCTGGGAATTGGCAGGCTTCCAAGGTCGAGGCCCGGATCGTCTTGTAGAAGTCGGTCGCTGGAACGAGGGCTTGACTTCTGCGACCTGCATTGTTCGGGTTGACGACGCCGATCTTCAACCGGAGCTTGTCGCGGGCTATGCGAAGGGGTTCCTTCAAGTCGCCGTCGTTGGAGATCACGACTGCAGTACGACAAACCTTGTCGAAGGCGTCCACGAGTAGATAGGTGGCTAGGTTTACGTCGGAGCCCTTCTCCTCGGTCTTTATCACTTCGGCTGTCTTTGGGCCATGCGCCTTGGGATGCGCGAGTGGCATCCGCACTGGATGGCTGAGGAAATGTCCAAAGTGAACCACGACCTTTGGGAGCGTTCCCAGCGCTCGGAGATAGATTGCCTGGCGCCGGTCACCACCGGGGTCGTCAGCGCGATCATTCACCCGAGCAGTGAAATATCGAATCGTTCCGATCCGATTACTTGGAAGCAGGCGTTCGCACAGGGATTCAAGATCTAGCCACTTGTAAGGGGAATCCTTGAGACACCCGTAGTACAAGTTGAAGCCGTCGATGTAGACATTTGTGCCGCTCATGATTGTCATCGCCGTCTCCGCCCAGCGGTTGCTTGGACCGGCTCGTAGGATCGAAGGAGACGTCGGACATCCTTCGAGTGTTGGCGGAATCCTTCGGGATCAGGAAAGAGAGCAGACATTGTCAAACCATATTGATCTTCCAGCTCACCACGTAAACCTCGCTTTGCATCAGCAGGAATTCGGAGCGTGAGACCTGACGCAACTTTCACATGCTTTCCGCGGGGATGCTTTCCCTCAAGGGCTGCCTCCGCCTGGCTCCAGGAATGAAGCCGGAGCGGTATGGACATACATGCGCGAACCTCATGTGCGCGCAGATTGGTGCCATCCGGTAGCAGGCACCGTGGCGAAGTAGAAGGAGTCCCCCCGATCAGGAAAACGCCCTCCTGGCGCGTAATGCGAACGAAATCGGCTTGGTCGTCAAGTGCGAACAGTGTGCTTGACCAGTCCTCTGGTTTCGTATCAGATCGTAGTTGCCATGGAACTCCGAAACTCTCTCTAAATTTGTCGTCAGGAACTCCCCCTCGGGCTGCCGCAATTATGATTCGACCATCCTGTTGTGGCTTGTGCACTACAGAAAAATACAGTGCAATGCGATAGTTCTTCGTAAAATCGATGAATCTGGTTGGCACTCCATAATGCTGAAGACGGGCAAAGAGATCTACTGTCGCCAGCCGTGCTCCGACACCAGGACGAATCCACTCGCGGGATGCATTCATGAGTCGTCTCTCGAAAGGGATCACCTTTCCGTCAAGAAGATTCTCAATGGGAATGTCCTCTGACTCTGAAATTTTTCGATGAAGAAGCGAATGTAAGCCCCAAGATGCGTCGCTCTGACCACGCCAAAAGAATGTGATCCCTTCGCGTTGTCCAAGAGCCTGAACCTGCTTAACTCGCTCGTCTAATTCTGTAAGATTCTGGACGTCTACTTGATAAACGCCGAAGTACTCATCGACAATTGTCACCGAACCGCCGTCTCGTCGCTGCGCCCATTGATATTGGCCGATTCATCCAACAACCCACCGATCACGTCCGCTGCCTGCTGATCCAGCGCAGGAAGTGAATGTGAATAAACGTTGAGGGTCGTGGCCCGGTCCCGGTGACCGAGGCGGGTGGAGATGGTGGCAATGGGAGTTCCGGCGGCGCCGAGGGAGGTAGCGACGTAGTGGCGAAGATCGTGGAGGCGGACTCCCTCGATACCGAGGTCCTGGCACAGCCGGATGAATCGGTTGGTGGCGACGTCCGGGCGCCAGGGGGTCGACGCATCCACCGACGAGGAGAAAAGGAGCGAGTCGTCGGTGATCTTCGCAGCCGCTTCCCCGGCTCGCTCCTCCCAGCGGGTTCGGTGATCACGAAGGACCGCCGCCGTGCCGACGTCGATGGCAACCCGGCGGGACTGGTGGGTCTTGGTGTCCTTCTCCAGGACGCCCTTGGCCGTCGAGGCCATGGATCGGGAAAAGAGGATCTCCCCGCTCCCCCGCTCTGTGTCCAGGACGATGTCCCGCCAACGCAGGGCCAGAGCCTCCCCCCGCCGGCAGCCGGTGGCAGCGAGCAGCCGGAGGAGCACTCCGAAGTCGGGGTCGTAGTCCATGGCAGCGCAGAGGATCCGCGCCACCTCGTCGCCCGATGGCGGGTGGATCTCGGTGTGGCGGGTCCGCGGCGGGGTGGCGTCCTCGGCCACGTTGACCACCACCATCCCCCACTTACGCGCCTGGGCGAGGGCCTGGCGGAGCACCACGTGGGCCAGCCGGACGGTCCGGGCCGACAGCGGCTTTCCATCGTGTCCGCCGGTCTCCAGGAGCTGCCCGTAGAAGCGGTCGAGGTCCGCCGCGCGCAGCTTGTCGATCCGGACTCGCCCGAGTGGGTCCCGGATGTAGCGCTTGATGATGAAGTCGTAGCCCTCCAGGGTTGTCGCCGAGACTTGGTGGACCTTCAGCTCTCTCCAACGGGTCAAGAGCTCGTCGAGGGTGATCGAGCCGGGGGCGGTGTGCAGTCCGGAGGAGACCTCGGTCACGAAGCGGGCGAGCGTGGTCTGCGCTTCGCGCTTGGTGCCGCGCACCGTCTTCTGCGCGTAGCGGCGCTTGCCGGTCGCCTCGTCTATACCGACGAAGACGGTCAACCGCCACGAGTTCTCACCGCGCTTCTGGATGTGTCCCTTCACCGCCCGCCTCCTTGGCAAACACGTCCGGGGCTTTCCCTGAACTGTAGATTGCCAATAGATTGCCAACGGGAGGGTCGGCGGTCAAGGATTTCCCCAAATACCCCCCTGACCTGCACTTATCCAGCGCGCTCGGAGGGATTCGAACCCCCAACCTTCTGATCCGTAGTCAGATGCTCTATCCAATTGAGCTACGAGCGCAGGCGGGACCGGGTCGGGCGAAGGGTTGGGGAACACCCGACCGGTGCCCGGCACCTGGCCACGATAGTCGATCGCGGCGAGCCCGAATCGGGGTCGCCAGGCAGGTGGGGGGCGGGAGTGAGGAGGACCAAAGGAGAGCGGAGTGGTTCGGGCGGCAGGCCCGGGAAGGACCGGGGGGCGAAGGGCGCCGGGAGGGGTAGACAGGAGGGATGAGCGAACCGATCGTCGACCTTCTCCTTGCCGAATGGGCCATACTCCTCGAGCTCGGCTCCACCCTCGCCGATGGCGATTGGGATCTCCCCACCGACCTGCCCGGCTGGTCGGTGCGGGACAATCTCTCCCACCTGATCGGGATCGAACGGACCCTGCTGGGCGACCCCGCCCCCGAGGGATACGGGGAGGCCGCCACCGCCCCCCACGTCAAGAACCCGATCGGGGAGATGAACGAGAAGTGGGTGGCCTCCTACCGGGACAAGCCGGGCCGGGCCGTGCTGGCCGAGTTCGCCGCGGTGGTGGACCGGCGGCAGGACACACTTGCCGCGATGAGCACCGAGGAATTCGACAAGAAGGGGTGGACCCCGATCGGCGAGGCGCCGTACCGGGAATTCATGGGCATCCGCCTCATGGACACCTGGGCCCACGAGCAGGATATCCGCCGGGCCACCGGACGGTCCGGCAACCTCGACGGACCGGTCGCCGAGAAATGCCTCGAGCGCGTCGAGTCCGCACTCCCCTTCATCGTCGGTAAAAAGGCCGCCGCGCCCGAAGGGTCCCTCATCGCCTTCCACCTCACCGGCCCCATCGCCAAGACGGTGGCGATCGTGGTGGAGAACGGGAGGGCCCGGACGGTGGGGGCCCTTTTCCCCGGAGACGAACCGCGGGAGGACGGTGCCTCCGTCGACCTCGACCAGGCAACCACAGAGGTGTCCCTCTCGTCGGAAGCATTCTGCTGCTTGGGTTTCGGTCGATGGGATCCGGCCGCCGCGCTGGAAAAGGGCATGGTGACGGTCAGCGGTGACACCACCCTCGGGCGCAGGATCATCACCGCAATGCCTTTCATGATCTGATCATCTCATCGCCCAAGCACCTCGCCGACAAGGATCCAACCGATGGAAGCCGCATCGCAGTGGAAGCGATTGCTAGAAGGGTCCGACCGGCGGGGGTGATTTTTGCAGTAGCTCGGGGAGTGACATAATGGTCATAGAGGCATACCGCGACGTGGGGATGGCGGAAGAGCACCCCTCAATGGGTGCCACGTCTCATCCATCCCCGCCGGCAGGCTGGCAAAGCTTGTCCCCCAGCAAGCGGCGCTGGTCCGACCGGCGGGGTCCTTGCCAGGTGCGACTCGGGCGGGCCGTGTGGGTCGTGTTCTAATAGCAGAGTGCTCTGCGAACAGCCACCACAAGGCTTGCGCGTTGCTCCGGCCGCGCCGGGCTACTTCCACCCCGCGGTGGCTTCCTGGTACGGGAAAAGGTTCCCGGCTGGTCCTTCCGAGCCGCAACTACGAGGCTGGGCTGCAATCCGCGACGGGGGTGACGTGCTCATCGCCGCTCCCACCGGCACCGGCAAGACCCTCGCCGGATTCCTGACCGCGATCAACGACCTCTACCGTACCGGCGACACCGCCAGACCACCAAGGAGGGGCACCAGCGTGGTGTACATCTCCCCCCTCAAGGCCCTCGCGATTGACGTTCACCAGAACCTCGAAGGGCCGCTGGCGGGCATCGCTCACTGCGCCGACGCGGCTGGGTTGCCCGATCCGGAACTCTCGGTGGGCGTGCGGACCGGTGACACCCCGGCGAGCGAGCGCACCGCGATGGTCGCATCGCCTCCCGATCTGCTGGTCACCACCCCGGAGAGCCTCTACCTTCTCCTCACCGCGTCTAAGGGCCGCGAAACACTTCGCAACGTGGGCACCGTCATCGTGGACGAGATCCACGCGCTCGCCGGCGACAAGCGCGGCGCCCACCTGCGCGATGCAGAGATCTCGCTTTGCCTGCCCGCCAGCGAACTCGCCGCGGTCGCGCCGGACGGCCAGTTCGGCGAGATCCTGGAGTTGATCGCGAAGGAGGTGCGCTCTCACCGGACCACTTTGATCTTCGTCAATACTCGCCGCATGGCCGAGAGAGTCGCTCACCTTCTCGCCGAGCGATTCGACGAGGAGATCGCCTCCCGGGTGTGCGCCCACCACGGCTCACTGTCGAAGGAACGGCGTCTTCTGGTGGAAAGCCGTCTTCGCGCCGGTGAGCTGTCCGCGCTGGTCGCCACTGCCTCGCTGGAACTAGGCATCGACATCGGACCTGTCGACCTGGTCTGCCAGATCGGGTCCCCACGGTCAATCGCGACTTGCCTCCAGAGGGTGGGGAGAGCGAACCACTCGCTCGGCGGCACGCCCAAAGGGCTGCTTTTCCCGATGACCCGCGACGAGCTGTCCGACGAAGTCTCCCTCCTCCGGTCCGACGTCGACTCGTGGCTGGCCTCCGGTCCGCAGGACACCGCCGCCGCACGTCTCTCCGAACAGTGTTCGATAACCGCCGAGGCGGCTTCGCGGATCGTCTCCTACCTCGCTGCCGCCCAGTCCGCACTCGGGACCCTTCCAACCAGAAACCGTATCGTCTTCGAACGGTTCTTCGATGAGGCCGGAGGGATGCAATTGGTCGTGCATGCACCCTTTGGCGGGCGGATAAACCGCGCCTTCGGTCTCGCTCTGCGCAAGAGGTTCTGCGCGACTTTCGACTTCGAGCTCCAAGCTGCCGCCAACGACGACGCGGTGGTGCTCTCGCTCGGACCACAGCATTCCTTCCCGCTCTCCGACGCCGCCAGGCTCCTCCGCTCTCCGTCGGTTTCCGACGTGCTCACCCAGGCCGTCCTCGCCTCACCGCTCTTCACCGCCCGCTGGCGATGGAATCTCAACCGTTCCCTGGTGGTCCTGCGCCAGCGCGGCGGCGCGCGCAACCCGCTGCCGATACAGCGGATGGAATCCGACGAGCGGGGCGGGCCGCTGGGCGCTCCTGCCGGAGGCGGAACCCGTCCAAGCAGGGGCATCCGACCCGGTCGCCGAATCGGTGGCCGAGCAGCTCCTGGTCCGGTGGGGAGTGGTGTGCTACGACCTCGCCCGGCGGGAGCGCTTTTCCATCCCGTGGCGAGAGGTCCTCTGGGCACTCCGCCGCCTGGAAGCCCGCGGTCAGGTCCTGGGAGGGCACTTCGTCACCGGAATCAGCGGCGAGCAGTACGCCCTGCCCGAGGCGGTGGACCAACTCCGTGCAATCTCCCGCTCGACGGAATCCTCCCCCGAACCCCCCATCGGTCCCCGGGACCCGCTCCGAGCAGCCGAAGCGGTGCTGGAAATTCCGACCCCGGCCGGGACGGCCGCCCGGTAGCCTGCTCTCCCCCCATCGGGCACGGCCGCCCGGTAGCCTGCGACTATGCGCCGCTCTGCCACACTCGCCACCACCTGCCTCCTGGCCTCGCTCCTTGCAGCCTGCAGTTCAGCAAGGTCCGGCCACACTGCCACCACTGCGGCCGGCCCACCCCACGAAGTTTCCGGCTCGTCAACCGTCTGGCTGTGCTTCCCGGGGACCTCACCGGACCCCTGCACCGGTGATCTGAGCGCCACCGCGATCGGCTCCTCCGGGTCGCGCTCCGTAATGCCCACCACCGCACCCAGCAATCCGCCGATTGACTGCTTCTACGTGTACCCGACCGTCTCGCTCCAGACCACCCCCAACGCCAACCTAAACATCGACCCGGCCGAGACCAACGTGGCAGTCCTCCAAGCGCAGCGCTTTTCCCAGGACTGCCGTGTATACGCCCCGATGTACCGCCAGATGACGGTACCTGCGTTGGAAAGCGGAGAAAAGGGTGTCAACCAAGTCGAAGCCTACGACGACGTCCTCAATGCGTGGCAAGACTACCTGGCCCACTACAACCGAGGCCGGGGTGTCGTGCTGATCGGCCACTCGCAAGGCTCCTTCGTCCTGGAACAGTTGATCTCCCGAGAGATCGAAGGTAATCCCGGTGTGTCGGCCCGGCTGGTGTCGGCGATACTTCCCGGCGGGAACGTGATCGTTCCGGCGACCGCTCCATCAGGAGCACCTGCGCCGTCCACTACCGGTTCGTCGGGAACGACCTTTTCCCGCATCCCCCCGTGCGCTTCGAGGACCCAGAACGGGTGCGTGGTCGGCTACTCGAGCTTCGATACCACTCCGCCTGCTAACGCATACTTCGGCGAAACCTCCCTGAGCGGCGACAAGGTGCTCTGCGTCAACCCGGTGGACCCAGCCGCGCCGCTCGGGACCGCCGAACCACTGAACCCCTACGCGCCGACCCAAGCGGTAACCCTCTTGGGAGCAAAACCCCCTGCCGGAGTGGCCACGCCCTGGATTACCTATCCCGATCTTTTCACCGCAGCGTGCGAGTACAAGAACGGCGCCTCGTGGTTGCAGATCAATGACGTACGCGGGCCCGGTGACAACCGCCCTCACTTGGTGGATTCGCTGGGACCGACCTGGGGACTCCACCTGATCGACGTCAATATCGCACTCGGTAATCTGGTCACCCTGGTGCACGACCAGTCGATCGCCTGGCTAGACCACCACCACACCCGATGACGGCCGGTGGCCATCTGGTCAAGACCCCCGCGTGGGGCCTATTCATCCCCGGCATGGAGGTGAAGGTCGACGGCGAGCCGCGCCGCTATTACCGATGGGTGGCCCATGTGCGCAACACGCGAACCGGCGAGGAGTGGGCGGACCTGATCGGCGGCAAACCGGGGACCAATCACGGCGCCGGAGCGACTCGCCTCCAGCGTTCGGTTGCCCTGGAACGTGTCAAGCCGGTGATGACGGTGGGGCGGGCCACCAAACGGCGGGTGGCGGTAGAGACCACCGCGATCCAAGGAGAGCTCTTTCCTCCGCAAGTCACCCGCTGACCCACTCCCACCGTCCCGGCGGGTCGCGCTGTATCACTTCGGGACCGATGGCGAGCTCGACACCGTGCATGTCCGCGTCGTAACGGGCATTGACATTGGGCATCTTCTGGCCGAACGGGAAGCTGGTGTACTCGGTGGTGATCTCCCGGCACGGTTCTCCGTCGCCGGCGGCCGACACGGTCACTCGCCAGGGTTCTACCTCAGCCCAAGTGCGCGCGCCGGAATAGATCTCCAGGAAAAGGAGCCCGCCCGGTTCGACGCGCGCGGGCACCGCCGCGTCCAGGCGGGGAAACCGCAATCCGCCGATCCATGTCGCCCTTCCCCGCGGATCGGCGTGCGCCGCATCCGCGCCCGCTGATTCTGCCTGCGCCTCGCCGATCGGTTCGATGTAGAGATCGAACCAATCCCGTGTGCTGCCTGCCACTGCTTCCGCCTCTGAGCGGGTGAGGGTGACCCGGTAATTCCCGGTCGACCAGCGGTAGGGTCGGCGGACCCCGATGAACTTCCCCTCGTGGGTTCCCTTTTCTACGAAGCCGTCCTCGGCAATGCGGGAATCGCTCGCGTCGAACGACCACCATGTCGAAAAGATCAGACCTTTTCCGATGCCGCGGTGGGCGCCGGGATGGCTGACATCGGTCTGGAGACCCAGATAGAACTGTGACCCGTCGATTGTCCCGTTGAAGAGCGCCAGATACTCGCCCACTGCTTCGCCGGGATCGAGCACGATACACAGGTCCCATTGAATCGAGACGAGCGGCGAGGGAAATCCCCATCGGACGTACGCCACGTGGGACGGAAGCTTGATTCGCTGATCCAGGGGATGCACTCCCTCGAATCTAAGTTGCCAGCGGAGGGCAGTGTGTCAAGAGTGGCTTGACACACTGGTCGTGTCAAGGTATCCTTGACGTATGGCTCAGACACACGAACCGGTGGAGGCGAGCGAACCCCGCAGGGTTTCTGGTCTCATGACGGCGACATGGGAGGCGGCGACCTCCGACCCTGACCCGCTTGCGGCTCTCGGTGCGACGCGCGCCCTCCAAGCTCTCCTTTCGGCATGGGAGTCGCAGCTTGTTTCGGAAGCCGTTTCTTCCGGAGCGACATGGGAGTCCATCGGAGGCTCCGTTGGCGTGAGCCGGCAAGCTGCGTGGGAACGGTTCCACGACGAAGTTCACGAATTCCGCAGCAAGATGAAAGACGATGCTCGCTCGCTTCGCGACCGTCATCGCAAGGAATGGGACGAATTCAAGGACTCCGTGCGGAACCAAGCCAGAGCACACCACCGGCACTCGCATTGATCGTCGGGCGCGCGACGCCCACTCGCCTTCCTGAGTCAGCGTACGCGTGAGATCCCGCGTTCTGAGCCGGTCCCACCTGGCTCGATAGCAGCGCGCTGCAGGGGATTCGAGAAGGAAATCCGCCGTAGATCGGGCCGAGTGAAGCATCGGGTGTTGTAGGGTGATTCTCCTGTGACCGAATGCTGGATTACCGCACGCGCCGTGATCACGATGCTGTTTGCTGCCGCGATCTGCCTTGGAGCCTGCGGGGTCTCCACCACCACCCCGACCGGATCCACACTTCCGGCCATTCCGGCAGGACCCGCGGCCACCTTCAGCGAGCTCAGCGGCGGGAACGGGCCCTTCATCGCCGAGCCGGTGCCGGTCGATCTGGGGAAGGTCGGCTACCTCCAGCACGAATATGCGGCATCGGGAACCGCTACCTCCTATCAGGTAATCGGGGGCATGAGCGAGAATGGGAGGTGGAACTTCACTCGGTCGGGCAACGCGGCCTACCGCACGCGTGTGCTCGTTCGGTACCCCGCCAATCCGGCCCGCTTCAGTGGCACGGTCATCGTCGAATGGCTGAACGTGAGCGGCGGGGTCGACGCGGACCCCGAGTGGGACAATATGCACGAGGAGATTGTCCGGCACGGCGACGCATGGGTGGGTGTCTCCGCACAGCTTATCGGTGTCATGGGCGGTCCCGTTGTCGTTTCCGTGTCGGGTATCCCCGGCGGCGAGGTGGCCGGAAAGGGTCTTCGCACGATCGACCCCGCACGCTACAGCTCGCTCAACCTCCCCGGCGACGGCTTTTCGTTCGACATCTTCACCCAAGTGGCTCGTGCCGTGCGCGCCGGGAACGGAATCGGGGGGCGCACCGTCACCCACGTGATCGCGGCTGGCGAGTCGCAGTCGGCATTCGCGCTGGTGACCTACTACGACGGCGTGCAACCCCTCACCAAGGAGTTCGACGGGTTCCTGGTACACAGCCGCGGCGCAGCGCCCCTCCCGCTCGCTGCCCCCGGCCAGTATGCGGGCATCGCCTCGGCAATCGGCGGTTCCCCGGCGATCTTCCGCACCGACCTGTCCGCGCCGGTTCTGAACATCCAAAGCGAGTCCGACGTCACCGGGATCCTCGACTCGTACGCGGCCAACCAACCCGACAACCCCCGCTTCCGACTCTGGGACATGGCTGGCACGAGCCACGTCGACGCCCACCTTCTCGGATACACCGCGAGCGACATCCATTGCGGGGTGCCGATCAACGCCGGGCCGACCAATCTCATCGCCAAGGCAGCCCTGGCCGACCTGGAGGAGTGGGTCACCACGGGACGTGCACCGCCGCACGCGCCGCGCTTCGACATCTCTTCCGGTCCCGCGCCGAGCATCGTGCGTGATGGGGACGGGATCGCTCTCGGCGGCATTCGTACACCGCCGGTCGACGTTCCGGTTGCCGTGCTGTCCGGGGTGCCCGGCCACGACCCGTCGCTGATCTGCCTGCTCCTCGGATCGACGACACCGCTGAGCACGCAGCGTCTCGCCGCGCTCTATCCCTCCCGCGCTGCCTACCTGGCCCAATACGGCGCGGATGCCACCACGACCGTCAAGGACGGCTGGGTGCTGCCCGCTGACAAGGCCGCCCTGCTGGACATGGCCGATCCCTCGGCCATCCCGGCGACGAATCCCCAGGGCTGAGCGCGGTCCCCTCTTCCCCGTCTCGTGGCGGCCGTTGGGCGATGGCCGGTACCCCGTTGCCTCACGTCAAATCCTCCGCCAAGACTGATTCATTGCCTCAGGAAGAATCTCCGGATTGGGAGGTGAGTACCGTCGCTGACAATGGCAGTCGCACGATCTGGTCCAGGAGCTGGCGACGACGACTCGCGGTCTCCTTGGAGAAATGCATGCGACGTTCGCCGGGGAGGAGCATTCTGCGCGTTGCCGTCCGTGAAGCCTTGACCGAACGGGCATCGACGGTTACAGCCGCCAGCAGATACTCGCCGCCACGGCAGCTCTCGTCGACAAAAACCTCGATGGCCATCGTTCCATCTTGGTCGATGGGCCACCCGCGGCGAAATCGTTGCTCGGCCCTTGCGAACGTCGCCAGAGACCCGATTTGGTTCGCATCCGGTTCGCAAGAGAATTGGTGACCAGTGACTTCCAACGGAAGACACCGGCAAGAGTGCTAACGGTGTTTTGGCTGGTCAACGCCACTTCTGGCGGAGAGGGGGGGATTTGAACCCCCGGACCCGGTGAAAGGTCAACTCATTAGCAGTGAGCCCGATTCGGCCGCTCTCGCACCTCTCCGCCCACCACTCTAGTTGAGGGAAACTCGGGCGGCCCATCCGACCCATTCCGGCATCTACCAGCAGCTTCATGGCGCGGCGTCCCTGGGTACCGTTCCCCACTTCTCCCCTCCGGCGGCGGGAACCGAGCACCCAATCACTCCTTCTCCATTCACATGACACGCTGGTGACACACGTGCGAACGCATTCGATCAATACCACTCCGGAACGGGAATGTGCGCCATCCAATGAGCTCTCGTTGAACGGTCCGCTACGTCTGGTTCGGCTAGCTTGTTCGTCAGCTCTATGGACTCCAACGAGGTTTTTGATCTCGTCGCACGTGAGAGGCGGGGTCTCGCAGACCTACTCGACTCACTCTCGGACGAGCAACTTTCAACGAGGAGCATCTGCACGGAATGGACCGTGCGAGATGTCTTCGCACACCTGCTTGTGCCGTTGGTGATTTCGTTACCCGCGGTCATGGTGAAGTTGGCCTTTTCGGGATTGAACTTCGACACGGTGAACGTGAAGTTGTCGGCGAAAGTCGGCACGAGATCCACCGCAGAGCTTGCCTCGGGACTGAGGAATAACGCCGCGCACCGTTTTACGCCTCCGACGATGGGTCCGGAAGCTCCTCTCACCGAACAGATCGTGCACGGCCAAGACATCCGACGGCCGCTCGGCTTCGAACGGGAGATTCCGGAGGAGATCCTTCGGGTGTCGCTCGACTTCCTTTCGCATCCGAAGACGAAGGGTTTCGTGCCCAAGGGACTCCTCGGTGGGCTCAGGTTCGAGACCGCGGATCCCGATTGGACGTGGGGTCAAGGTCCGTTGGTTGCCGGCAAGGCGGACGCCGTTGTGATGGCGATGGCCGGAAGGGCGACCTTCTTGGACGAGCTGGACGGTGACGGGGTTGCTGTCATGAGGAGCCGGCTGAGGTAGAGACCCGGGTGTTGGGATCGGACCTCAGCGTCACCGGTACGTCGAGGCGCCTTCGGCCTCTGTGCCGTGGCGTGGCGGGCCCGCGCAGACTCCACTTTGCGGGGCTCTTACCCCGGCGTCCCAGAAACCGTTGCTGCCGCTTGCCTCGACCGGTGGAGAACTCCTTCTAGATGGCTTTCCATGCAAATCCTTCGGGTCCCACCAAGACTCCGTGATTGACATCAGCGGTGATGGGGCGGCTTGTCCCTGGATTGACGATCCAACCAGCAGCGATCACAATCATCGCACAGTGACGCCTGTTCGGAGCGGGCAGCATGACTGCCAGGATGCCCACAAAAGGAACAGATCACACGGTCGGCCTGCTCATCCATGAAAAGGCATCGGGATCAGCGAGTTCTGGATCTTGGGGGACTCCCGCTGCAACCGTCTTCTATGCAATTTGGTTCCCCGTGGGCGCGGGAGTTCTTACTCACGGCGGGGACGCGGCAGTGGTCTTTCTTTGCCTGGTGCCAGTGGAGCAGACCACACCGATTCGGCAAGCTCTGGTGAACAGCGGAATTCCCGAACTAGCTGAGTGGCTCAAGAATGCAGCCTCATCTGGTGAAGGATGGAAGGCATTACGACATGGCAGAGCATGGACTTGGTGCAAAGATACCCTGAAGGCCGAGGACTTTTCTGTCCCGCTGCGAGGACTCCCTGATAGGCAGCGCCACATCCTTTGCCCATGACTTCTTGTAGGCTTTATCTGAAACGCCGATCAGCCGTCGCGTCCTGAGGGGAGGAATGATTCGCATCAGCAGCGTGGGACGCGCGGTCGCCGCGACTACCGTCATACAGCTCACCGCCAATGCAGCGTGCGGACACCACGGGAGGGCAGGGAGCGGAAGCAGTTCCACCACCACCTCGTCCACCCTTCCGAGCGGCTCCTCCACCGAGTCCATCGCGTCCGGAGGGCTATCCCGTCCGTTTATCGTCTACCGGCCTGCGACCCTTCCTTCCAACCCGGTCCCGCTGGTGGTCATGCTGCGTGGCGAATTCGGTACCACGACTCAGGCGGAGAAGGACTACGGACGGGACATCAGTAGTGCGCACCGCTCACCTCACCAACAGCACCCGGGCCAACCACTTCGGCATCCACCAGTTCGCCCTCCCCAAGAGGCTTACCAGTGCCGGAACCAGCAGAGCACGCACCACGGTCGCATCGAGCAGGATCCCCACACCCAAGCCGGTGGCGATCACCTTGATGTCGGTGCTGGGAGCCGACGCCATAGAAGCGAAAGCCAGGAAAAGTATCAGTGCGGCACTGGTTACCAGCCTGCCAGTCCTGGCGAGACCTTCCACCACGGCAACATCGGTATCTCCGCTGCGGTCGTACTCCTCGCGCACCCGGGTCAGGATGAACACCTCGTAGTCCATCGACAGCCCGAAGAGAAAGGCGAACACCATTAGGGGCACCCAGAAGGTGATCGCCCCGGTGGCAGGAATACCGAACACCGCGCTCGAACCGTGACCGTCCTGCCAGAACCAGGTGAGTACGCCGAATGTCGCGGCCAGAGATACAAGATTGAGGACCACCGCCTTGGCGGCAAGGAGGACAGAGCGGAAGGCGCGCGCCAGGACGAGAAACGTCACGATGGCGATGAGCGCGAACATCAACGGGAAATTACCGAAGACCGCGTGGCTGTAGTCCTGCTCGATCGGTCCCATCCCGGCCATGCCCCGTACCCCGGGAAGCCGAGCCAGCGCCCGCTTAGGAGGCGCGCGTGAATAACATTGACACTCTGCGCGCGAATGTGCTACTCTGCGCGCGATGGTCAATGCTACCGACGACTGTTTGATTGAGATGTTCTCCTCGTTATGGCCACATCTCAATGAGCGC
>JAKAWH010000073.1 GCA_021817065.1 Actinomycetes bacterium | reverse complement strand
CGCCGCGGCCGCAGCGAGCGCGACCATCGGGTCAAAGCTTCGCCGGTAGTCGTCGAGGCGGACCCCTTCCACCAAAGCGGGAGGAACGTCCTGGCGCAGCGGGAGGTGGGTATGTTCGGGGAGGTAGAGAGATGCGAAACCCCGCTCCTCCACCGCCCGCGCCAGGTGGTCGGCGGGCATCGCCCAGTCGGTGAGGGCAGTGGCGATCCCGATGTCCATCGGTCTCACACGGTAGCCGGAAGCGGGCCCTGAAGAGCACCTGTCTTGTATAGTTTCGACCGCAGTAGGGAATTTGGCTACTCGATACCGTGTTGGCTAACTCTATGGCTCTGCGTTTATCCCACCTTTGAATCGATATTAACCAGATCACCGAGAGGAATAGACGCATCGATGTCCGTTTTGGCATGGAACTCCACACTGGCAGTCGGATACACCCCCATCGACGATCAACACGAGAAGCTTGTAGACATACTCAATAAGCTGGGCGAGGCAATGAAAGTTGGCAAGGGCCGCGAGGTGATGGGCGCGGTATTGAGCGACCTCACCGATTACACGGTCTACCACTTCACTTTCGAAGAGAAGCTCATGGATGCACACGCCATCCCACACTCAGCCCAGCACAAGGAATTGCACGGGGAGTTCACAGCGAAGCTCAAGGCTCTCACGGCCGATCTGGAGGCTGGTTCCCTCGCAGTTGCCGTTGAAGTAATGGCTTTCCTGGGGGATTGGCTCCGAGATCACTTCATGAAGATCGACAAGGAACTCGCAGATCAACTCAAGGAGAAGGGCGTATAGCCCTTCCCAATCGGATGGACTCGCTGCGCGACCCCTTCAGAGCGCCGCGACCTCACCGCACTGATCCCATTGCTGCCTGTAGTCCCAGGCTGGTGGTGCCGACCAACACCCAGAGAATCCCACCGAGCGCTAGTGGCGTAATTCCTGCCCGCCGAATATCTCCCGCGTGCGTTGATCGCCCGATCGCAGCCAGCGCGATGGTGATCATCGCCTGGGCGGCGCGAGCGAGGAGGCTGTGCCACGAGGATGGAACGAGCCCGATCGTGTTCAGAGTCACTGCCACAAGAAACCAGCCGATGAACGTAGGTAAGGCACGCAGGACATGTGCACCTACCGATGGACGCACCCCACCCTTTACAGCTGGCTCGAGCCTCCTAGCCCTCCACAGCGCAAGTCCCAGGGAGATCGGGATGATCATGATGGTGCGGGTCAGTTTGACCACGACCGCCGAGGATGTTGCACCGTGGCCGAAGATCGACGCTGCGGCGACCACCGAGGACATGTCGTTCACTGCGGTCCCGGCCCATAGCCCGAATGAGCGGGGGGCCATACCAAGGAGGTGACCGATGGACGGGAAGGTCAGCACCGCGAGAAGATTGAAGGTGAAGATGGTGGCTATCGCGTACGAGACATCTGCCTCGGACGCTCCGATGACAGCATCAGTCGCAGCAACCGCCGATGCACCACAAATGCCGGTTCCCACCCCGATCAGAGTCCGCAGATCCCTTTTGATCGACATTGCTCGACCCACCAAGCTCGCACCGGCGAGGGCAACGATCAGGGTGCCCAGCAAGACCGGCAGCGATGAGGCACCGGTATCAGCCACTTGGTGCAGGGACAAGCCGGTCCCAAGGACCACAATCGATGCTTGCAGGACTGTCTTAGAGGCAAAGCTGATACCGGGGTAGATGGCCGCGGCCGGTCGCCGGAACGCCGAGACCAGGAAACCCCCCACCACTGCGAACACTGGGGCACCAATTTCAGGCAGGATCTGCCCGAGCAACCAGGCGACCGCTGCAAGGGGAAGGACTGAATACAGACCGGGCAGCAGTAGTGCGACGCGCTGGTACGGCGACGCCGACTCACGGCATTCGGAGGAACAGCCAACCTGCACGGAGCGCTTGATGGTGCTCACCCAACCAAGTCTCGGGGAAGGAGGGAGGTTTGGGAAGGCAGGACATCCTGACAGAGCTATAAGATCGCCTTATGCGCCTAGTGCAGCCCATCCCCGACCTCGTATCGCTGGATCTTCTCAAGAGCGTTGCCGAGCTCGGCTCGATCAGGCGAGCCGCGGACGCCCACCACATCAGTCAGCCTGCGGCAAGCATGCGCTTGCGCTCGCTCGAGCGCACCGTGGGTCTCCAGTTGCTCGATCGAACAGCCGGTCCAGCACGCCTGACGCCGGAGGGAATGGCGGTGGTTGAATGGTCCGAGAGGGTGATCGAGGGAATGCACGCGCTGGTCTCCGGTACTCAGGCGATGCGCACTAAAGGACGGAACCAGTTGCGCCTGTGCGCAAGCATGACAGTGGCCGAATACCTGATCCCGCGATGGCTACACATGTTTCGTAAGGTCCAGCCGGAGGTACGCGTCTCCCTGCAAATGGGCAATTCCGATCAGGTGATCGATATGGTCACGCGGCAGGTGGTTGACCTCGGGTTCGTCGAGGGACGATCTCGCCCGATGGGATTGGAGACTCGTCTCGTGGGGACCGACGAACTAGTTGTGCTTGTCGCCAAGCAGCATCCTTGGACCCGCCGCCGCCGGCCACTGTCGCCCGAGGAGCTGTCCCGTACTCCCCTCGTATTACGGGAGATCGGATCGGGGACCAGGGAGGTGCTGGAGCAGGCGCTCGGCGAACTGGGCTTGGGGGTCACACCATTTGTCGAGCTCGGATCTACCACCGCCATCAAGGCAGCGGTGGCGTCGGGAGCGGCACCTGCGGTCCTGAGCAGGCTGGCCGTGCACGATGACCTCCATGAAGGTCGCCTGTTTGCCATCGACGTGCCTGGATTACAGCTTGAACGCTCCATCCGCGCGCATTGGCCTCGGTCCCGCCTCCTCACAGGACCTGCGGAACAGTTCCTCTCGATGATCGGAAATTACCCAGCGCCACATGCAGGTCGGCAGGGCAACAAATCTCCTGGAGGGTAAAGCTCCACTGGGACGGGAACCTGTCAGGGAGTGGCTGGCACCACTCCGGCCAGCCCCTGGACCTGATACCACTCGACGATCCGGGTGATCACGAACTTCAGCGCGATTAGCACCGCTTCTGCCAAGAGTGCTTCGACGACAAGTTCCACTGCAACCTCCGTGGTCGGTGCGGCTCCACATCATCGTGGAACAACTCCACTCACCTACCACGATAGAAAACTAAAGTGAACGTCAGGTAACCGCAGGGTAGCGCGCCGCCAAATTCTTCGCATACGTTACGAGTCCTGGAACGACAAGTGTCGCACCGGTAGCAGCAGCACTCGCGCCGAGTGCGATACCCCACCCGACCGGTCCCATCGGGGTGCATCCGAAGAACTGGCTCACTACGGGAGTCTGGATGGCCCCGACCATTGCAGCGGTGGAGGCAGCGGTCGATGCGAGCACAAGGGGGCTGCGGATGCCCATCACTGCGGTCTGCGCCAACTGGGTTCCGACCAGGGCTGCCAGAGCGACGGTCCTTGCCCGACGGGCGGTCCCGGTGGATCGCGCAAACATCCACGCTCCTGTCGTCGCACCTCCTGTGGCGAGCGCGCGAAGGACAATCTGCTTGACCAAAGCACCTCCGAGCGACTCCTCCGGACCCTCGTGGAGGAGAGCCTCGGGAGACCGTTTGGATGGTGGTCGTAATGCGATAGTCATGGCCGGGAGCATGTCAGTGAGGAGGTTCACCAACAGGAGTTGCCTCGCCCCCAGGGGAGAGCTGCCTGCCATGGCGGTGGCCACGATGGTGAAGCCCACCTCTCCGAGGTTCCCCCCGACGAGAATGGCCAGAGCATCGCGCACCGATGCCCACATCGCCCGACCCTCGATGATCGAGTCGATGATGGTCTCCAACTTGTCATCGGTGACCACCATGTCCGCCGCCTCGACGGTAGCCTGGGAGGCGTGGCGCCCTAGGGCGATCCCTGCGTGGGCCAGGCGCACCGCAGCGGCGTCGTTGGCCCCGTCGCCGGTCATGGCAACGGTGTGGCCTTGTTGCTGGTAAGCACCGACGATGCGCACCTTGTGGGTGGGAGTGACCCGTGCGAATACCGAAACCGAGTCGAGAGTTGCCCCCAGCTTCTGGTCGCTCATCGCGTCGATCTCCGGGCCTGTGACGATGCCTTTGCCGTTGACGATGCCCAATTCGCTCCCGATGCTTTGGGCGGTGGCAGGGTGGTCCCCGGTGATCATCACCACCTCGACCCCGGCGCGTCGAAGGTCAGCCACTGCCCCAGCTGCGGTGGAACGAACCCGGTCAGCCAGGCCGAGAAAGCCCCTCAATTCCATTCCCCTCAGGTGATCGTCCTCCAGGTCCACGCTGGCACCGTTCATGGAGGGGATATCGCTGCCCGCTTTCTGGCGAGCCACCCTTTTCTCGGCCACAGCCAGGATGCGCAATCCCTGTGAAGCCATCCGTTCGGCTTCTGCTTCGAGGCGTTCCCGCGTCCGGGGACCCAGCGCCCTCACGCCCGACGCTGACCGCCAGGAGGTGCATCGCGGAAGGATGGTCTCGGGCGCACCCTTGACCGCCACCAGCGTGCCGGTGTCGCACTCGCCGATCACCGCGTGGAATCCGCGAGCAGGCTCGAATGGAAGCTCGCCGATCGAGTTCCACCGTCCAACCCCGTCGGCGGACGCCGCTCCAGCCTCGGTCCCCCCTTCGACGACCGCGCGGTCGGTGGCATGAGGAAGGGGATCTTCCTCGGAGGCCTCGGGTGTGGCGCGCAGGGCAGCCGCGAGAACTGCGCGGTGCCCCGGCGACAATTCGCCCAGGGTGCGATCGGTCGCGCCGTCGGACACCCGCTGGAGTGCGATCGTTCCGGCAGTGAGCGTCCCCGTCTTGTCGAAGCACAGGACGTCGACCCGGCCGAGCGCCTCGATGGTGCGCGGGTTTCGGACCAGCGCACCCCTCCTGGACAGCCGGCGTGCCGACGCGAGCTGGGCGACGTTGGCGAGCAGCGGCAGGCCCTCGGGGACTGCAGCCACCATGAGAGAGACCCCCGACGACACCGCTCGGGGCAGTGCAGCGCCGCGCAGGAGGGAAATCCCGGCAACCGCCGCGCCGCTGGCAATGGTGGCGGGAGCGGTCACCGCAGTCAGGAATCGCAAGCGTGCCTCCACCCCGCTGGGCGGCGGTTCGGGAGCGTTGCTCAGGACGCGCCCTGCTTCGGTGGCTGTTCCCGTCGCCACCACGACCGCCAGCGCCGAACCGTTGACCACCGTCGAGCCGGCAAAGAGCATGCAGGCGCGATCGGCGACCGCCGCCCCGGCCGTGGCCATCGGCTGCTTGCCCACCGGCAACGACTCGCCGGTCAACGACGACTCGTCCACTTCGCACCCGGTCGCCTCGAGAATCCGGCAATCAGCCGGCACCACCTCGCCGGCCGAGACCTCGACCACGTCGCCGCGGACCACCCGGACGGGCTCCACCTCGACCCGCTCCCCTTCCCGCCGCACGTTGACCATCGCCGCGCTCATCTTCACCAGGCGGTCGAGAGAGACCTCGGTACGTACCCGTTCGATGCCGCCCACCATCGCGTTGGTCGCCATCACCCCGCCCACCAGCGCCGCGTCGGCGATCGACCCGACCGCCGCGGAGAGACCGACACCGATGCCCAGAATGGGGGTAAGGGGGTTAGCAAGCTCCCCGAGCACGGCTCTGCCGAACCGCGACACCGGTGACCGGGTGACCGTCGCCGGCGTGGCAGGCTCTCTCCTCCCCGCTTCGGATCGGTCGAGGCCGTGCGGCGAGGTGGACAGCGACTTCAGTACATCGTCGCCATCCATCGCGTGCCACGGGATGTCGGACGGGGGCAGCGGAGGCCTTCGCCGACCGAGTCCCAGCGCCGCCACCGTACCGGCACCTTGGGCCACCAGCGCCGACACATTCACCGGTATGGACGTCCGACGCGCCGCGCTCCGGCTCGGACCGACGATCGCCCAAATCGCGCCGATTCCAGACCCGGCGGCAGCGATGGCAACCGCGGCGCGAGAGGCTTCGCGCGCAGTAGCAATAGCCTCCAGCACGAACCAGTGATCGTCCAGGGTGTGACCGATCATGTCGGCACCCCAGGGCACGTCGCCGTCGAGGGCGATGAGGGCGATGCACAAGTCGGCCACGTGCATGGCCAGATGGTGCCGATTGCCGGCTACCAGCATCACACCGCGCCCTTCGTCCTGTAGCTCCGAGACGGTCTCGTGCAACCTCCGTCCACCGGGCATGACCCGAGCTTCCGTCGCCAACTCACCCACCACCGAGGCTGCCCCGGCGACGACCAGGTGGTGGCCGCCACGGCGAGCACTTGCCACCAGCGCCTGAGTCATCGGCTCCAGCATCCGGTCCGGGCGCATCAGAACGTCGAGGTCGAAGACCACCGTATCGATGCGATCCAGCTTCCGCAGTACCGCAGCGTCCATCACCAGGACACCCCGATCGGCCAGTTCGCGCCCGAGCTGGGAGGCGAACGACTCCCGTCCCAGACGGGCAGCCTTGGGGAGGCCGGCAGTAAGGGCGCTGAGGGAACGGCGGGGATCGCGGGTAGTCGCCAATGCCAGGCCGAACGCGCCGACGGAGCCGAGCGACACCCGGTCCGAATACTTCTCCACCGGGCCCTTCGGAAGGGAGGTGAGGCGTTCCTCGTGCTCGAATGCCTCCAACCTCCTCCCTCGCTGGCGCCGGAGCATCTGAGGTTCCATCGCCTCCCACAGCTTCTGGCGGGAGCGGATCTCGGCGACGAGGCTCGCCCGATGTACCCCATCTGCGATCAGATTGAGTGGGTTCTCCGAGAACGCATGGAGAACGGAGTTGGTGAGACCGAGACCGAGATCGGTGACCGTCGGTCCCAGGCGACGTTCCAGGAAGCCGTGGATGCGACGCTCGTTCTGAGCGAGGGTGACCACCGATGCGATCTCCCGGGGAATGGGGCTGATCCGGATCGCCAGACCGAGTGTCGCCACCCCGAGGCCGGCGACGTCAGCTCCGAGGGTCACCAGGTTACGGACAAGCGGTTCCGAGTCGGCGGGAAGCTCCGGCTTCGCATGGGAGAAACGGTGCTGGTGGACCTCGTGGATCTCCTCGACGCTCTCGACCACCTCCACCAGCTCGTCGAGACTGGGACCCTCCGGGTCCAGAGCAACCATGACGCGCCCGGTGAGCGCGTTCACCTGCGCCCAGTTGACTCCCTTGAGTTTGGCAAGCTCGTCTTCGAGGCGCTGGTGGAGCGCTTCGGAGCCCGGCACGTGGGCTGCGCGCACTTCGATATGGGCGCTGCCGACACCCTTCCACACTCGGCGACGGTGACGACCCGCGCTCAGGTTCACGTGCTCGGGTCGACCCGCGGCTGGGAGTTCAGCATTATCTACTCGGGCGGAACCCGCTGCTGGGAGTCCAGCAGGTCCGCCATCACCATCTTGATGAAGGAGTCGGCCTCGTCGGTCATTCCTCCCATCACCCCTCCGTAAATGGCGCTCGATGCCGCCGTGTTCTCGGCGTTCTCCTTGGCATAGGCGACCGCCTCGTCGAGGTCGATGGCAAAAGCCTCCGCCACTCCGGGTTGGGTCTGCGGCCTGGTCACCGCCATGTGCAAGGCGTTCGGATACTGCTGCCCGTTGAATCGCCATCCACGTGGACGCATGAAATCGTTGACGTGGTAGATGTCGAAGTCATCGGAGGTGAAGCTGAAGAGGAAGGTCGGATCGCCGAGGATCCGCAATTCGGGATGCGACCGGACCGCCTCCTGCATGGCCCCGGAGGTGTTGAAGATCTTCTCCGCGTACCGGCGGTACCCGTCCCTCCCCAACTGCACCATTGCCGCCCAGGTCGCGGCGATGATTCCTGCCGAACGGGAGCCTTCGATCCCCGGCGAACAGTACTTCCCTCCGGTCCAGTCGGTCAGGTAGAAGTATTGCGCGTTGCGCAGTGGCTTGTCCCGGAAGAGGAGCGTCGAGCTTCCCTTGAACGCGTATCCGTACTTGTGGGTGTCCGCCGAAATTGAGGTCACGCCGGGTATCCGGAAATCGAACACCGGTATGTCGTAGCCGAGCTCCTGGCCGAACGGGAGGATGAACCCGCCCAGGCAGGAGTCGACATGCAGGCCGATGTCGTGGGCGAGTGCGAGTTCCGAGAGCTCGTCTATGGGGTCGACCGTCCCGTACCCGTAGTTGCAGGCCGATCCGATGAGGGCCACCGTCTGGTCGTCGATATTGTTCGCAACCCATTCGGTGTCCACCTTGGTGGTGACCGGATCGACCGGCGCAACACGTACCTGAATGTCGAAAAGATGGCATGCCTTGTCGAAAGCGGGATGTGCCGTCTCGGGTTTGATGACATTGGGCGCCCAGATTCCCACCGTTTCCTGGGCCCGCTCCCGGTACGCCAGCATTGCGTGGAGGATCGAGCCTGTTCCGCCAGTGGTGACCAACCCGACCGGCTCGGTATCGTCGATTGCCTCTGCGTGCATGAGATCAAGCACCATGGCGATGATCTCGGACTCGAACTTGGTAACGCTGGGACACATGTCCCTCTGGAGCGCATTGACGTGGGCGTAGAGACGGAATGCCTCCGTCATGAAGTCGTAGTGCTCGTGATCACCGCAATACATGGTTCCCGAGCACTTCCCGGTCTCCCAGAAGGCATCCTCTTCGGTGGCCATCTCCCGGAGCTCTGCGAGCACCTCGCCCCGCGGACGCCCCTGGGCGGGCAGGCGGCGGTTGATCTCGTAGCGATCCTGGTAAGGGAAGTCCATGGCCGGTAGGCTACTACCACGGTGTGCCGGGAAGTCGGGTCGGCTGTCCTACTCGCCGCGCGGAAAGGGTCTCCCGAAGTGCAGACTTCGTTCCAGATAGCCCTTTTCGCTGTCGCGGCAATCGTGAGCGTGTTCACAAGCGGACTGCTGATAGGGAGACTGGAACGGGTCGCCCGCCGATTTGGCCTCACCGAAGCGCTCCTGGGACTGATGGCTGCTCTCGCCGCGGACACGCCCGAGATCACCTCGTCGATCACCGCCCTACTCCACGGCCAGCGGGACGTCGGGATCGGAGTAACCCTTGGCTCCAATGTGTTCAACCTCGCTGCACTCCTCGGGATCGGCACGCTGGTGGCAGGCAGGATCCACCTCCATCGCCGGGTCATCCTCCTGGAGGGAGTAGTGGCAATGTGGATCGGAGCAACAACCCTGGCTGTCGTGATCGGTGCCCTCGCTCCGTGGATCGGCCTGGTGGTAGCCCTACTCCCGGTTGTCCCCTATTTATCCCTGTCGGCGGCCACCCCGGCCGAACGCTGGAGGGTCCCCCTTCCCCCCGCGCTTCGGGACTGGGTCGCCGAATCGATATCGGAGGAGGAGATGGAGATCGGACCGGCCATCGATCCCCAGCGAGGAGGAGCGCGCGACGCTTACCTCGCCCTGGGCGCCGTGCTGTTGGTGATCAGCGCCAACGTCGTCATGGTGATTAGCGCGACCCATCTGGGAACGAGATTCCACATCAGCCCGATCATCGTGGGCGGCGTGGCCCTGGCCGCGGTGACCAGCCTGCCCAACCTTGTCGCAGCCATATTCCTCGGAAGGCAGAATCGCGGTTCCGCCCTCCTCAGCGAGGCGATGAACTCCAATTCGATCAATTCGGTGGCAGGACTTCTGGTCCCGGCCACCCTGATCGGGCTCGCCCGACCGGCCGGGCCCGACACCCTGACCGCCGCGGTCTACGGAGGGCTCACCCTCCTCGTACTGGGGTTGGCATATTCCAGCACCGGCCTCAGACGTTCACACGGTATCCTCGTCATCGTGGCCTATGGCGTCTTTCTCGCTGCGCTCGCCTCCCTCTAGTCTTCCCGGCCGGCGCGGCCGGCTGCCTGGATGGCGCAGTCTTCCCGGCCGGCGCGGCCGGCTGCCTGGATGGCGCAGTCTTCCCGGCCGGCGCGGCCGGCTGCCTGGATGGCGCAGTGAGGATCTCCGAACCACCTTGTGGCTCGTGCCGACCCTCTGCTTCGTCGCGGCAATGGCACTCTTCGTCGGTACTTACGCGATCGACCAGGCGATTCACAGCGGGCACGCCAGCCTTCCTGGGTGGATCCGGACAGAGAGCCCCGATGCCGCTCGCGCCGTTCTCATCGGCATCGCCGCCGCGATCATCACCGTCATCGGTGTCGTCTTCTCGGTCACCATCCTCGCACTGACCCTGGCTTCCCAGCAGTTCGGCCCGAGGATGTTGCGGAACTTCATCCGCGATTTCGGCACCCAGCTCACTCTGGGAATCTTCGTGGGTACGTTCGTCTACGCGGTACTCGTTCTGGGTTCGGTGACCAGCGGACCGCGCACGTCGTTCGTGCCCAATGTTTCGGTCACGGTCACCCTGGTACTGACCTTCACCAACATCGTCGTCTTGATTTACTTCATCAATCACCTGGCGAGCAGCATCCAGCTACCCGAGGTGATCGCCCGGATCGCCCGCGACCTGCGACGTGCCATCGACTACTCGTATCCGCTCTCGGCACCCCTTCCCCCTGCGGGCGCCCAATTGGCGGCCTCCCGCGTCCACAGCGGACCCCCCCTCGAAGATGTCGTGGCCCGACTCGATGCGGAGGGAGCGGTGGTTCCCGCGACCCGGAGCGGCTATCTACAGTTCGTCGGGTACAGCCAGCTCATCGCCATCGCCGAACGCTCCGACGCGGTGATCCGATTGACCCACCGCCCGGGCCACTTCGTCGTGGCTGGTGGACGGGCTGTCCATCGTGTCGGGACGGACCCTGGCAGAAGGAGTTTACCGCGATCGGCAGGGCGCAATCCGCCTGATCGAAACCGGGCAGACCTACGAACGGATGGTCAACCGCGCCTTCGACAAGGTCCGCCAAAGCGGCGCAAACAGCCCTGCGGTCGCAATCCGGATGCTCGACGGTCTGGCTAACGTCGCCGAGTACACCATCTCCACCCATCAGCGAGCTGTGCTGATGCGCCAAGCCGACATGATCCTCCGGGCTGCGGTGGATTCTTCCACCGAGCAGCTCGATATGAATGACATCCGCGCCCGATACGACCGGATCGTGGAAACAGTCGAGCGGTTGGATTCGGGGTCGGTGCGTTCCCGCCAACATTGGACCCGGACTAGCCGGAGGGATGCTCGGGCCTGGTAGCCAGGCACCACGACACCTCGGACCAGCGTCCGCGGTTCCCTGGTTCCCCGGTCCGCGCTTCTCTGGTTCCCGTGCGGGAAGATGATCAGATGTCCCATCCCGACATCGTCATGCTGGAGCGCATAGGAATCGGGTTCCTGCTCTCGTATCTCTTCGGTTACGAGCGCAAGCTGAGGGGTTCGCCCGCAGGCGACCGCACCTTCGTGGTCGTCGGTACGGCGGCGGCGGCGATGACCGCCATCGTCGGCAGTGTCTCCCCCCAGGCGACCACCGGCATTCTCACCGGAGTGGGATTCATCGGGGCGGGAGTGATGCTCCACGGAGAGGGCACCATCATCCGGGGGGTGACGACGGCGGCCACCATTTTCGCGGTGGCGGCTGTCGGCATCGTGGTCGGATATGGAGACCTTCTGGTGGGAACCGTGGTCGCCTTAGGTCTGATCTTCACTTTGGAAACCAAGCACATGCGGTTCCTCCGATGGATCGATCCAGTCACCATAGGCCACCGGTTCTCCCACGATGCCGAGCACCTCGACGCAGGGGTCGGAGACGCTCGGCATTCACGCGTGAAGCTCGGGGGGGAGGACTCGAACCCCCAATAACAGGGCCAGAACCTGTCGTGTTGCCGATTACACCACCCCCGAATGATGGTTCTACTCAGGTTAGCCGCCTTTGCCAGGTGGGGTGAAGCCGGGGGGCCGGGGGGCCGGGGGCGGCCCTATCCTCCGGAGCTCATCCGGTACAGGGCGGCCTCGATCCGTGCGACCACCGCTTCCCGCCCCAGTATCTCCATCGACTCGAAGAGCGGCGGGCCCACCGTCCGCCCGGTGAGTGCCACCCGCACCGGTGCCTGGGCCTTGGCCAGCTTGATACCCGCCTGCTCGCCGGCCGCCGCGACCGCCTCTTTGATTGCCTCGGCCTTCCACTCCACCCGCCGGGACGATGCAGCCACCGACTCCAGGACCGCCCGCGCGTGACTGTTTCCGGCGACCGCCTTTTCCCAGGATGCCGGGTCGAAAGCGACCTCCCCGGAGAAGAGGAAATCGACCATGGGGGGGGCCTCCGAGAGCCGGGCGACCCGAGTCTGCACGAGGGGGGCCATGCGCCGGAAGATCTCGCTGCCGGCCCGCTCCCCGAGCCAGGGGCGGCACGCCTCGGCGAAGGAATCCGGGTCCATCGCTCGGATCGCTTCCCCATTGAAATGGCAGAGCTTCTCCACGTCGAAGAATGCCGGCGAGTGATTGACTTCCTCCAGGCGGAACTCGCCAATCATCTCGTCCAACGAGATGATTTCCCGATCCCCCTTGGGACTCCACCCGAGTAGTGCGAGGTAGCCCACCATCACCTCGGGCAGGTACCCTTCCTCACGATATTGTTCGATAGCTACTGGATCGCGCCTCTTGGATAGCTTCTGGCGCTTTGCGTTCACCAGCATGGGAAGGTGGGCGAATGCCGGGAACCCGCCGGAATCCTCGATCGGCCCGAGAACGGAAGCTAGCACGGGAGCGAGAACCTCCCAGAGGAGAAGGCCCTTGGGGGTGGTGGGTAAGAGGTCCTCACCCCGGATGACGTGGCTGATGCCCATGACGATGTCGTCGACAACATTGGCGAGCACGAAAAGCGGATCGCCCGATGCTTTGACCACCACGAAGTCCTCGATGGAGGAGCGCTCGAAAGTTACGTCGCCACGGATGATGTCGCGCACGACCACCGCTTTCCCGGGATCGACCCGGAAACGGAGCGCTCGGCCCGGGCCGGGGCCCAACCCGCGCTCGCGGCAGTGACCGTCGTACCCGAGCACCGCGGCCTGCTCGCCGTGGCGCGTGACAAGGGACTCGCGAGTGCAGTCGCAGTAGTAGCCGTGTCCTCCGCCCAGAATCGCGTCGATGGCTGCGTCGTAGTGGGAACGATGCTCCGACTGGCGGTAGGGACCCTCGTCCCAGCCGAGACCCAGCCATTGCATAGCTGAGTAGATTCCCTCGACCCATTCCTCGCGGTTGCGCTCGGTGTCGGTATCTTCAATCCGGAGGATGAAGGTCCCCCCGCTCTGGCGGGCAAAGAGCCAATTGTAGAGCGCGGTGCGCGCAGAGCCGACGTGGAAGTAGCCGGTGGGAGACGGGGCGAAGCGGACCCGAACCGGAACGTTGCTCACTCGGAGGCGAGCAAGCTCTGCCAGCCGGCCAGCGAGTCGCGCACCTGGGAAGGGGTAAGTCGAAGGGTCGACTCGGGAACCAGGGACTTGACCGCGAGCTTCGCCCAGTAATCGTGGGCACAACCCTTGAACCATTCGAGACGCGCGGTGATCAGGTCGTCAGGCGCACCACCCAGGTATCCGAAGAGAGTCAGAGCAAGTTCCAGGTCGGCCTTGACAGGTGCCCGCCCGAACAATGACGCTCGGGCCATTGCCACCCCGATGCACCCGGAGAGAGCGTCCTCCCCCGATTCGCCTGGGGCGAGGCGCAGGTCATCCTCGAAACGCTCGGCGAGAAGATGCGCGTAACCCTGGTCGGGTCCCTGGTCACCGAACATCCGGCCACGAGGTTGCCCCGGCCGGACCAGCTCGGCGACCCTGCTCTGGGTCCAGGACCTGGCTGCCGGGAGTCGGTCGACCGGGCGCACCTCGTCAGTTTCGGTGATGTGCACGTACTGGGGTTGACTCATTGTGTGGTCCTCTTCCTCACGGCTTTGCGGGCAACCGGTGCCGTCCGGGTACCCGACCCATCCTGCACCAGGAGGCCGTAGACAATCGAATCCACCAGGGCGTACCAGGACGCCTCGATGATGTTCTCGGCAACCCCGATGGTCGACCAGGTGCGGTTTCCATCGGTCGAGTCCAAGAGGACCCGGGTGACCGCACCGGTTCCCCGGGAGGTGTCGATCACCCGGACCCGGTAGTCGGTCAGATGGATATTGGCCAGGGCGGCGTACCGCTGACCGATCGCTTTGCGGAGGGCCGAATCGAGTGCATTGACAGGGCCGTTTCCCTCGGCGACTTCGACGATCCGCTCGTCGCCGACGTGAATCTTGACCACCGCCTCGGTGGCGACTCCGGCCGCCCACCGGTGGGAGCCATCGGAGTCCCCGGGAACATCCAGTTCAGTGCGCACCTCGAAGGACTCCACGCGGAAGTACCCTTGCTTCCACCCGGCTGCCTCCCGGAGGAGCAATTCGAGAGAACCGTCGGCGGTCTCGAAGTGGTAGCCGGCATGCTCCAGGCGCTTCAGCTTGTCGAGAGCGGCCGACAGTGCATCGCTCCCCAACTCCAATCCCAATTCCTGCGCCTTGAGGGCGACGGTCGACCTACCTGAAAGCTCGCTCACCACGAAGCGTGTGCCATTGCCGACCAGCTCCGGCGAGATGTGCTCGTAGGCGTCCCGGCGGCGTGCAATCGCCGAGGTGTGCAGTCCGGCCTTGTGGGTGAAAGCCGACGTACCGACAAAAGGGTCCTGCGGATCGAGAGTGAGGTTGACCAGTTCGGCAACGTGGCGAGCCACCGGCGTCAACCGCTCGAAGCGGTCCGGCGGAATAGTCTCCACTCCCATCTTGAAGGTGAGGTCGGGGATGATGGTGGTGAGGTTGGCATTGCCGGTGCGCTCCCCATACCCGTTGATACAGCCCTGGACGTGGACCGCCCCCGCTCCCACCGCGGCCAGGGCGTTGGCAACCGCCACCCCACCGTCGTCGTGGGCGTGGATCCCGATCCGGACGCCGGTACCCAGGGCGGACCGGACCTCGCCGACCACCCGTGCCACTTCGTGGGGAAGGGTGCCGCCATTGGTGTCGCAGAGCACCAGAGTGTCGGCGCCCGCTTCCCAGGCGGCCGACACCACCGAGAGGGCGAACTCCGGATTGGACCGGTAGCCATCGAAGAAGTGCTCTGCGTCGAAGAGAACCCGCTTCTTCTTGCCGACCAACCAGGCGACCGACTCGGCCGCCATGGCGCGTGCCTCCTTCAACGAGGTACGCAATGCCTCCGTCACGTGGTAGTCCCACGACTTGGCAACGATACAGACCACCTTGGTCCTGGCCGACACCAGGTTGGCCAAGGTTGTATCCGAATCGCACTCGCCTCCAGGGCGCCGTGTCGAGCCGAAAGCGA
>JAKAWH010000072.1:12806-15474 GCA_021817065.1 Actinomycetes bacterium | reverse complement strand
ATATATTCCTTCGGGGACGCCACCTACTACGGCTCGATCGGCCAGCTCGACCCCACGGCGCCCCCGGGTGGAGCCAACGCGGCGGGACTTTCCCACCCGATGGTGGGGATGGCGGTGACCGCCGACGGCAAGGGCTACTGGACGATCGACTCGGGAGGGGACATATATTCCTTCGGGGACGCCACCTACTACGGCTCTGCTGGCCAGCTCAATCCCTCGGAACCCCCTGCAGGTTCGAATCAAGCCAACCTGGCCAAGCCGATCGTCGGGATGGCCCGCACGGGCGATGGTAAGGGCTACTGGTTCGTGGCTGCCGATGGTGGAGTGTTCGCCTTCGGGGATGCCGGCTTCTTCGGGTCGAAATGACCGACGAGCACCGGGAGCTCCCCGAGGCTGGCTAACCGGGCTTCCGGCAGAGAATGGCCAGCGCGTAGCACGATGCTGCATCGGCGTACACGCCCGGGTGCTTGGCCAGGTTCTCCAGGGAAAAGGTGCCCGATTCCAACACTTCGGTGCCCAGGTTCAGCCCCTTGGTCTCCACCACCGAGAAGCCGGCGGCCGTGACCTTGTCGACAAGCTCGGCGACCGTGTACTCGTACTTGTGATCGGGGTCCACGTAACCGGTCTTCCAGGGACGGTCCTGGTCCACCCACAGTCGGGTGATTGCGCGGTTGGGGGTGTCGACTGCCAGCCAACCTCCTGGGCGCAGGATTCGGTACGACTCCTTGAGCATGAGGTCGCCTTCATCCATCTGGACATGCTCGATGGACTGGCCGGAGAAGACCAGGTCGAACGTCTCGTCGGCGTAAGGGGCGAGGTCGATCATCGAGTGATACGCGTATCGGACGGTTCCCCGCCCGACGTCGACATCATCCCGGACGCCGCCTTTGTTGTAGCTCTTGTGCCGGTCGTCGGGAGGGAGGTCCACGATGACCAGCTCGTCGAACGGGTAGGGGTAGCCCATGGTCACCATGGCCCCGAACTCGTGGAGGAGATTGGTGCCTCCCAGGTCCAAGATCTTCCGAGCGGGCGGCAGGCCCCTTACCCAATCGCACCGGCTCCGATGAAGGGAGTCTCCCAAGCTGGTACTCGCCGAAACGACCCGGAATTCGTCGGATTCCACGATCTTGCGCCCGAACTGTTCCACCGAGAGGCCACCGGTCTTGAGCTGGGGGAGCCAGGTCGATCGGGCATAGGCGTCAGGGGGGCGCTGGAGCAGCGACCGGTAGGTCACGTCCAGGATCACCCAGGGATCCCCGGTCATCACCCTCCTGGCCAGGGAAAAGGCCCTGGTGGTGGAGCGACGGGGCAGGGCAGCTATGCCGGACCAGTTCACGTCGGGGATACCGGTGAGTTCACCCGGGCATCATATAGGCTGGTCGCGGCAGATGAGCACAATCGAACGAGAGCGGGCGGCCGCGCGCCATACCACCCGGGTCGTCGCCGCCAACATCGGAGTATGGGCCCGGATCGCGCGGATGTGGAGGGAGCGTCAGCTCCTGTTCTTCATGGTCAGCCGCGACCTTACCGTGAAGTACAAGAACAGCGCGCTCGGGATGATCTGGTCATTGCTCAACCCTGCACTGGTGGTGACGGTGTACTTCCTCATCTTCGGGGTGGCCCTCCAGTCGAACATTCCCTATTTCGCCATCTACTTGATGGCGGGTCTCATCTTCTGGAACTTCTTCTCCTCATCTGTGTCGGGAGGGTGCACCGCGGTGGTTGGCAACGGTCACCTGGTCAAGAAGGTCGCCTTCTCCCGAGAGATACTGGCTCTTGCAGCGATGGGTACCTCGGCGGTGCTGTGGTTCTACCAGGTAATCATCTTCGCCGGTGCTCTAGTGTTGATTCGCTCAGTGCCGGCTACCCCTTATATATACCTGTTGCCTCTGGCCCTCGTCGCGCTGTTCCTCTTCTCGGCGGCTCTCGCTATTTTCTTCTCGGCTGTGAATGTCTACTTTCGCGACATGCAGCATTTGCTCGAAGTAGCACTCTTTGCCTGGTTCTTCGGCAATCCGATCGTCTACGGATGGCAGACCATCGCCCCGCGAATGGCCAAGCACGGGCTGCTCTGGCTGTACTACCTCAATCCCATCGCCCCCATCGTCATGTATATGCAGCGAACATTCTGGGGAAACCGGCTGGTGAAGACGGCGACGGTGATACGGGGGAAGCCACTGCCGGTAGGCTCCCTCGTCGTTGCGCAATACGGGCCGACGTGGTATCTGGAAGCTTTTGCAGTGATCATCGCTGTGTCGTTCGTCTTATTCCTCCTGGCCCTGAAAATGTTCGGTCGCCTGGAGGGGAACTTCGCAGAGGAATTGTGAAGGCCTCCGTGCGTGAGCATCGCTCAGAAAGCGCGTAATTAGGTGGAGGCCGCTGTCGAGGTCGTTAACCTCTCTAAGCATTTCAAGCTGTACAAGGAGAAATACACATCTCTGAAGGAGCGCGTCCTTCATGGGATGAAGGCGCCTTACGACGAGTTCTGGGCCCTTGCCGACATCAACATGCAGATAAGCCCCGGCGAGACAGCGGGATTGCTGGGGCACAATGGGTCGGGCAAATCGACCCTCCTAAAGTTGATAGCAGGGATTCTCCAGCCAACCTCCGGGCGCGTCGTACTACGAGGTTCGGTTGCCGCTCTGCTGGAGTTGGGCGCTCGTTTCCA
>JAKAWH010000072.1:0-12796 GCA_021817065.1 Actinomycetes bacterium | reverse complement strand
GGGCCCGGGGTCCCCCGCAGCGCTCTCCGGGCGAGACAACGTCTACCTGAACGCGTCACTTCTTGGGCTAGGCCGCAAGCAGGTGGATCGTTTGTTCGACGACATTGTTGCTTTTGCCGAACTGGAACAGTTCATCGACAACCAGGTGAAGTACTACTCGTCGGGAATGCAAGCGCGACTCGGGTTCGCGGTGGCGGTCAACGTTGATCCCGATATCCTCCTGGTTGACGAAGTGCTCGCGGTCGGCGACGAGAACTTCCAGCGCAAGTGTCTGGACAGAATCGCCCAGTTCCAGAAGGATGGCAAGACCATCATTTTCGTCACCCATGCTCCGGACATGGTGCGCCAGATATGCGATAAGGCCTTCGTCCTGGACCACGGGCGGGTAGTTGCAGCAGGCGCCCCTGGGGAGGCGATCCGCACTTTTCGCGAGTACCTGATGTCCACCGGCGCGCATGCTCCGGCAGAAGTGCTCGACCAATCTCTGCTGGCCGAAGCCGATTCGGGAGTGGGGTCATTCGGTTCAGGAGACGTGCGGATCACCTCGGTAGCAATCGAAGGAGGCGGGGAGAGCGCACATCTGCGACCAGGTGAACCAATGTCGGTGCGGGTCGCCTTCGAAGCCAAGGATCTGGTCACCGATGCGGTGTTCGGCATCTCCATCCACAACGGAGAGGGAGATCTGATCTTCCATTCCTCCACCAATCACCAGGACCTGGAGGTGGGTCTTCTTCGCGGTAGCGGCGAAGCGCTCTTCGAGTTCGAATCGGTCCCACTTCTCGATGGGGCGTTTGCGATCACCCTCGAAGTGCGGGGCACCGACACCGGAACCGTGTACGCCTGGCGGGAACAGGTTGACCACTTCGAGGTTGTGAACCCCGGGCGCGACACCGGCCTGGTGGCGTTTCCCCTTCGGATCAAGGTTCGCGGGTCATAGGAATGGCACGCAGCACCACCGTCTCCCGTCGACTTGTGGTTTCCGGAGCTGCCGCTCTGGCGGGATTCGGCCTGCTGGGCGGCCTCAGCGGGACCGCCGCGGCGGACTACGCCCAAGCGCGCCACATCGCTCAGCAGAGACTGCTCCCCGCGGCCTCTCTCCAGCCAAAGGCTTACCCCAACGCCGCTGTAGGGGTGATCGGGCACGGCTGGGGACACGGATACGGGATGGGCCAGTGGGGTGCGCTCGGATACGCGCTCGGCGGAGAGAGCTACACCTGGATACTGGCGCACTACTACGGGGGCACGACCTTCGGCACGGTGCCCGACATCCCCCTTCGTGTCGTGATCACCGGGAACGACGGCAAGGACACCATCATCACCTCCGAATCACCTTTTCACGTGGACTCCTTCCCGGTGCCGGCCGGTGAGGGCGTGCTGATCCGCTTGCAGCCGAGCGGGACCTTCGCGGTCTACTCGGGTTCGTCCTGTGGGGGACCCTGGAATCTCTCCTCGCCGTTGGAGACGGCGGTAGCGCCGGTCGTAGCCCCCGGTCCGGTGTCCGGAACCGGCGGGTCGGGCTCGGGGGGATCCGGAACGGGCGTTTCGACCACCACGACGACCACATCGGGGTCCGCAACCGGTACGACACCCACTACCTCTTCGACAACGTCGACGAGCACCACCGTCTCCACCGCCTCGTCCACGACCACCACCCTTCCCGGAGGCGGGGGCGATCTGCCGGCGAACCAGCTGCTCCAGCTGTGCCGGACAACCACCAACGAGTACCTGCGCGGAGAGATCGAGACGGCCTCCTACCAGGGGTCGCAGAGGACGCTGAACGTGGTTCGGGTAGAGGACTATCTCCAGGGGGTGGTGCCCTCCGAGTCGCCTTCCTATTGGGGGAAGCTGGGAAGCCCCGGTCCCCAGGGCGAGCCGGAGGGCTTCCAGGAGCTCGAAGCACAGGCGGTGGCGGCTCGGTCTTATGCGCTGTCCGACCTCGGCCGGTACGGATTTGCAGACATCTGCGACTCCACCGAGTGCCAGGTCTACGGGGGCGCCTCGGCCGAGAGCACCCTGGGCAACCTGGCGGTGGCCGACACCGCAGGACAGGTGGTTGACATCAACGGGTCGCCCGCCTACGCCGAGTTCTCCTCATCGACCGGGGGCTTCACCTCCGGGGGCAGTTTCACCGCGGTACCCGATGCGGGGGACTCGGTATGCGTCCCCTCTGCCTGCAACCCGCGCCATACTTGGACCGCGTCGATCCCGGTAAGCCAGATCGAGAGTGCTTTTCCCGGGATCGGAACGCTGGACTCGATTGCGGTCACCCAGAGGGACGGCAACGGCGATTTCGGCGGCCGGGCGCTTCAAGTGACCCTGACCGGCGATTCGGGATCGGCCGCGCTGACAGGAAACGAGTTCGAGGCGGATTTCGGGCTCGATTCGAACTTCTTCGCCTTCACCGGCACTCCGAGCGGGGGAGATTCGGGATACTGGCTGGTTGACTCCCAGGGCAAGGTGTTCGCTTATGGATCGTCGGCCTTCGATGGCGAAGTGCCTGCAGGTGCCGCGTCCGGTGCGGTGGTCGGGCTGGTTGCGAGCCCGGGCGGCGGCGGGTACTGGGTCACTGACCAAGGCGGGAACGTGGACACCTACGGATCGGCCGAGTACTTCGGCTCGACCGACCAGCTCACCGCCAATGAGCCTCCTGGAGGGCACAATTCAGTGACGCCTGCTCATCCCATCGTGGGGATAGCCGCCACTGCCGACGGCAAGGGGTACTGGCTGGTGGCCTCCGACGGAGGGGTCTTCACCTTTGGAGACGCAGGGTTTTTCGGCTCCGCCAGCCAGTTGAATCCGGCAACGCCGCCCGGAGGAACCAATGGGATCACCCTGAACAAGCCCGTCGTGGGGATAGCCGCCACTGCCGACGGCAAGGGGTACTGGCTGGTGGCCTCCGACGGAGGGGTCTTCACCTTTGGAGACGCAGGGTTTTTCGGTTCCGCCGGAGCGATGACTCTCGACAAGCCCGTCGTGGGGATAGCCGCCACTGCCGACGGCAAGGGGTACTGGCTGGTGGCCTCCGACGGAGGGGTCTTCACCTTTGGAGACGCAGGGTTTTACGGCTCGCTACCCGGCGAGGCTGTCTATTCCACCGCCACCGGTATCGCACCATCGGCAGATGGCAGAGGGTACGACGTGGTCACCGCCAACGGGGAGGTTCATGCCTTCGGGGACGCCCCCCTGTTGGGCGACCTGTCGACTCCGGACCCGGGGTACACCTCGGGGACGATCGTTGGGATGACGATGAAGGCCGGGGGCTGAACCTAGCCCGAACCGCTCCAGTCGGGCACACCCCTCAGTGCGCGTGCAGCGGTTAGGCGGGAGCGAGGCGGTTCAGGAGGGTATCCGCCTGAATACCGCCCGGGGGAGGAGCTTCATCACCCCCATGACGTAACGAAGGGCGGAGGGCACCCATACGACCGAGGCCCCGGATTCCAATCCGCGCACAATAGTGGTAGCCACCGCCTCGGCGGTGGTGGACATCGGGGCCTTCTTCATCCCGGCAGTCATCTTGGTGGTGACGAAACCGGGTCGCACCAGCAACACCCTGATACCAGTACCTATCAGCGAATCGGCAAGTCCCTGTGTGAATCCGTCCAAGCCAGCTTTGGATGAGCCATAGATGAAATTGGCCTTGCGTACCCGGACGCCCGCCACCGAGGAGAGCACGACCAAAGTGCCCCTGCCCTGCGCCCGGAACTGCTTGACCACAGCAAGCATGGCAGTGACTGCGCCGGTGAAATTGACTTCCACCACCCGGGCGGCGCTCTCGGGATCCTCCTGGTCAACCTGTTGGTCGCCGAGGATGGCGAATGCCACGATCACCAGGTCGATCCCGCCCGGGCGAGCGAAGAGCTCTTGGATCACCTTGTCATGCCCGGAACGTTCGAGCGCGTCGAAGGGCGCCGTTTCGACGGTGAGGGTGTCGGGATGCGAACGCCGGAGGTCGGCGGCAGCGCGGTCGAGCACTTCTGGTCGACGTCCGGCGAGGATTGCAGTGCGGCACCTTTGCGCGGCGAGAGCGTTAACCGTCGCCAGCGCGATGTCGGACCCTCCGCCCAGGACCAGTAGTGACTGTGGATGCCCGAGCGCGTCGTTCACCGGCGGTATCCGGACGAGGGCGCGGCGGAGCGCAATGGGGACGTGGCAATCCGGAGCACGATCACAGCCCCAGCCTACGGGAGAGGTCCGATTGCATGAGGTGATCCGGGTCTACCCGATCGCGCACCTGTCTCCACTCGTCCAGCCGAGGATACATAGCGGCGAGAAGTTCCGGCTGAAGTCTGGAATCCTTGGCTAGATAGATCCGACCGCCGGCGCTTACCACCACCTGATCCAAACCGTCCAAGAGGGGGCCGAGGCCGGGATTGCCCACTGCAAGATCCAGAGCGAGAGTCCACCCCGCTGCCGGAAAAGAGAGCGGCGCGCGATTGCCCGGTCCGAAGCGCTTCAATACGGTCAAGAAAGAGGCGCACCCCGATGCGGCGACACTCTCCACCAGATGGCGGAGGTCTGTTTCGGCCCCGAAGGGCACCATCAACTGGTATTGGAGGAACCCTCGCCTGCCATACAGACGGTTCCAGTCACGCACCCCATCCAGGGGATGGAAAAAGGAGGTGATCGATTCGAGACTGCGCCGCGCCGTTCGCGGTGCCTTGCGGTACCAGGCTTCGTTGAACGCACGTACAGTGAGGCGGTTCAAGAGGCCGGTGGGGACTGCGGCCGGCACCCCGATACGCACGGCCGGGCGGAAGGCGAGAGGGTCCCTGCGAGCGCGGCTCCCCGATGGTCCGAGCTCGTCCACGCTGGCGTGGTTTCCCCTGGTGAGAACCGACCGGCCCAGCGATGCACCGGTGGCGAGGCAGTCGATCCACGCCACCGAGTAGCGAAAGTGTGCATCGGATTCCGACATAGTGGCCATCAATTCGTCGATGTCGCGGCACCGTTCGGTGTCGACCGCTAGGGAGGAAGTGGCAATGGGGACGAGACGCAGGGTGGCTCTCTCGATGATGCCGGTCAGACCCAGTCCTCCCACGGTGGCCCAGAAGAGATCCCGCTCAGGGCCTTCCGGACCGCAGTCGATTGTGCCGTTGGGGGTGGTGAGGGTGAGCGAAGTGAGATGGAGCCCGAGAGATCCGTCGACATGGTGGTTCTTCCCATGGACGTCTGCGGCGATGGCTCCCCCGACCGTCACCTGGCGGGTCCCCGGGGTTACCGGCACGAACCATCCCTGGGGAACATACCTCCTCATCAGCGCGTCGAGACTCGCTCCAGCCGCCACCGTGACATGGCCGGTCTCCAGGTCCTCGGCGTACACATCGTCGCGGGCGGTCATGTCGACCACCGTTCCTCCCGAACACTGGGCGGCATCCCCGTAGCTTCGTCCGAGACCCCGGGGAATCACTCCGGAACGGGTAAAGAGCCCACCGAGAGGATCGCCGGGCCCGGGCCGGGCAACGCAGGCAGCCGTCGGCGCGGTGCGTCCCCACCCCGACAGCAGCTGGTCCGGCGCCATTGGTACCGCAGCAGCGAGAGGAGGTGGTGGAGGAGCGTGTTTCACGACCGGTCGTCTCCGATCCCGGACTTGCCAGGGCGTCTGGCCGCCGACATCACGATCCGTACACACCGATGGCGAAAAGGATCACCCAGACGGCTCCGGCCACCTGGAGGCGTCGATCGGACAGGAACACCTCTTCGGGTGCTCCCCCTTCGCCCCGGTCGAGGAGGAACGCATAGCGAAGAATGGCCAAGGTGACCGGCACGATGGAAAGGCGGAAGCTGATCGACACGTCGGATGCAGCGTGTGCCGCCTTTTCGAAGGCCCAGAGGCAATAGGCAGTCAGGGCAATGCCCGAGGCAACTGCCCTGACGTAGCGGAGGTAGGCCAGCGAGTACACCGAAAGGGTAGCCCGATGGTCTCCCCGGTCGTCTCCGAGGTCCAAGTGCTCGGCGTGGCGCTTGCCGGCCACGATGAAGAGCGATCCGAATGAGGTAACGATCAGGAACCAGTCTGACAATGGGACGTGGGCGGCGACACCGCCAGCGATCGTACGCAGGACGAATCCGGAGGCAACAGCGGCAAGGTCCACCACCGGTTCGTTCTTCAGACCCAAGCAGTAAGCGATATTGATGACCGCGTACACTCCGATGGTTAGGGCGAGCTGCCACCCGGAGAGGACGGCTGATGCTGCCAGACCGACCGCCAGCGCGCCCAGTCCGATCGTCGTGGCCAGGGTGGGGGAGAGATCCCCTGCCGCGACTGGGCGGTGCCGCTTCTGTGGATGGAGCCGGTCGGCCTCGGCATCGATAGAGTCGTTGATCAGGTACACCCCACTGGCGGTCACGCAGAAGATGGCAAAAGCACCCAGCGACAGTTCCAGGGGATGGTGGTGGGAGAGGACTCCCGCGGCACCCGGAGCGGCGAATACCAGAACGTTCTTGACCCACTGGCGAGGACGGGCAGCGAGGGCGAGCGCGACCACCACGCTGCGGCGCGAGCCGGCAGTGGGAGGTTCGTCGGTGGAAGGCGGATCGGACTCGGGAATCGCCACGCAGAAAGCAGTCTACGGTGGGGTGTCCTAACCTGGCGCGATGCCCCCCGACCACGACCTCCGTGACCAGGTGATCTCTCTCCTCAAGGCCCGCGGTTACGAGCGGAGGGAGGAACCTTTTCAGCTTGCCTCCGGGGCATGGAGCCATGACTACGTTGACTGCCGGAGGGCACTCGCCCGGGGGGACGGGCTGGAGCTGGCGAGCAGGGCGGTGGTGGCTCACCTGGCGAGCAGGGGAATCCAGTTCGACGCAGTGGGCGGATTGACAATGGGGGCCGATCCCCTGGCGCACGGCATCGCTGTAGTGACCGGCGGGGCGTGGTTCTCGGTGCGCAAGGAAGCCAAGGAACACGGCAAGGGCAGGTTGATCGAAGGTTGTGCGGTGGAGGCGGGGGTTCGGGTAGTTCTGGTCGAAGATGTGGTCACCTCAGGTGGTTCGATGGTGCGAGCTCTTGATGCGGTGGAGGCGACCGGAGCCGACGTTGTGGCGGCAGTGCCGCTGCTGGACCGAGGCGATGGGGCGAGGGTCAGGTTTCAGCAGCGGAAGGTGCTCTACCTACCCGTGGCTACCTATCGGGACCTAGCGATCGACCCGGTTGGGACCTGAGAACTTAGGTGCTGCGCCACCAGGCGCAGCACGCGGACGCGACTACCCCGTCCAGAGGACGTTCCTCTCGTTGTTGGTCCGTGCGCGGTGATTCGACACCCAGGAGGGTACGTTGCCGGCCAAGAGCGGCGGCGCCACGTGGAAACCCTGCATGTTGTCCACCCCAAGGCGCTCCATGCCCCCCGCGCGGTCGTCACCTTCCACCGCCTCTGCAGTGAGCTTGATCCCGAACTCGTGACCTAGACGAACAATGTCGCGCACCAGTTCGATGTCGGAGGGGTCGGTCTCCATGAGGAGACGGTTGTCGATCTTGATTTCGTCAACCGGCATTCGAGCCAGGTAAAGGGGGGCCACCTTGCCACTCCCGCAATCGTCGATGCTGATCCGCACACCGTTGCCGCGCAGGATCACGAGAGCTGCGGAGCCCCGGACAAGCTCGTCCATCACCGCCTGTTCGGATATTTCCAAGGTTAGGTGGCGTCCAAGCAGGCTGGTTCGGGCGAGGAGATCCTGGACCGTATCGATAATCGGCGCCACGGTCACGTCATAGCTCGAGACATTTACCGTCACCGCCAAGCTGAGCCCTGCTGCAAGCCACTCGGCGCATTGTTCCATCGCGCGGGTGAGAACCCAGTGGGTTATCTTCCAGCCCAGCTCGCTCTCCTCCACCAGCGGAAGGAAAGCCGACGGAGGTACCAAGCCGTAGAGGGGATGTTCCCATCGCACCAGCGCTTCCATGGAGATCACGTCGTCGTCGATGAGGCTGATGGTGGGAAGGTAATGGAGGACGAGCTGCCCATCGTCGATGGCCGCAGGAAGATCGGTCAACACGATGTGCGGCGGTATCTGGCCATGAACCGGAATATCCATGCGGGGCGCGCTCGTGTCCGATCCGTCCGTCGATTCGGGAGCGGCGTTGGATGCCGCCGGAGTGACCGGCCATCCTTCGGGAGGTGCTGGAGGGTCCCATGCAACGGTGTGGGAGCCGTTGGATGCTTCAGGAAGCGCCGGGGTGGATTCCGTGGACGAGTCGATCGTGGTACCTGCGACAGTCCATCCGACGGGCAGAGTTGCTGGAGGCGGGAGCAGCGGCCCCGGCGGTGGAGCCTGAGGATGGGCAACCCTGGAGCGCTGGACGGCATCGAGCGCACTTGAAAGGAGAGCTGCCGGGTCGTCCCCACCTTGGGGCCACCAGGTGACCGCGGTCTTGGAGGTCACCATGACGATTTCTCCGGAGAGCTCGAAGGGGAGGGAGAGCACTCGCTGGATCTTGTCGAGAACGATGCGGGTCCCCTCCGCGGTAGCAGATGTGGTCAGGAGGATGGCGAATTCGTCGCCCCCTACCCGAGCGACCACGTCCGAGACGCGCAGGCTTGAAGACAGGCGCTCAGCAGCCTGGGCGAGCAGGTTATCGCCGACCGACTCGCCGAGAGATTCGTTGACGTCGCGCAGCCGGTCGATGTCCACACAGATTAGGGCCAGAGGAGCACGGTCCCTCGCCGCACGATGTATCGCCTGCTCGATGCGGTCGACCAGGAGAACCGCGTTTGGAAGTCCGGTCATCCGGTCGCGCAGAAGGCGCCGGGCCAAGCGGCCGACTCGATGACGGTCGACCCGCGCCAGGCGCGCCATTTCCAATCGCAAAGACCCCTCACTCGCGAGCTGGCTGGCCAAACGCATATCCTGCTCGCTCCACGGGCGGGGCTCGGTGGGGCTTCCGCAGGCGACGACATACCAAGGCTGCCCCCCCGTTCCGAGAGGGATCGCCAGGGCACTGCGGAGCACCGGAGTGCCCATCGGACCATAGGAGGCGATCATGTCGTCGGAAGCGACCACCCGTCCCGTCGCCAGGGATTCACGGATCGGAGGGAGGGCGGGGAAACCGGTATCGAGAGCGTGGGTCGCTGCTATCGGGTGGACCACTTCAGTTCCGAAAAAGCTGCCGGCCGCTGCGCACACCGCCGAGATCACCTCGTCGGTGTTGCGGCTCTCGGAGGCGTCCGGGCCGAGCAGCCAGGGGGTCGAGGTGGTCTTGCCGTTCGAGACTCGCAGCTGCTCTGCGGGGGTACGGCTCCAGGCGACCAGCCACCCGATGACGCCAGCAACTTCGTGTACAAGATATGACTCGGCGCGGGTGAAGTCATGGCCGCCGTCGCGATCGACGACCAGGGCGCCGATGGAACCGGCGGAATCCCGTATCGATGCACCGATGAGGCGACCGGCGCCGAACGAATCCTCCCACCATCCAGCGGCGTGCATCTCGAGTGGCACCGGAGAAAGGGCCCACGATTGCAGGTGAATCGCGATCCTGGGAGCGAAGTCGTCGAAGAAGCGCCAGGTCTTGCGATCCCGTGTTCCATTGGCGCGCTTGCACATGACCGGTACGAGGCCTATGGCGCCACCCTCCGGTTCTACGGGCGAAGACCCGTCCCCGGCGAGGAAGACGGTGGCGTGGCGCGCTCCGAGGCGCCGTGCAACCTCTTCGCATGCAACGGCCAGGACGTGCTCCACCGTGCGTTCGGAGGTGGCACGCTCGATTAGACGGAGAAGGAAGCCGGCCTCCTCGCGGTAGCGCTCCATCTCCTTGCCGGCGAGAAGGTAGGCCGCCTCTTCCAGGATGACCGGCAGGAGGACCGCGCGTTCGGTATCCAGCATGCGCGGCGGTGCGACCATCATCAACCCGACTTGGCGCCCACCGGAGAAGACCGGCTCGCAGTCGAACGCGGTGCACGAAAGCGCTCCCATCAGCTCGCCCTGGCGTCCTGGGGGGCGGTGGGTCTCGGTATAGGACGCGACCTTTCCGGTGGAGACCGCCAGGGAGAATGTCGGAAGATCGACCACCGGTACGGCTGCCCAGCGTTCGGCGGGGAGTTCGACCGCCTGCCCGTCCCATCGGGCTCCTCCCACCCAGGACACCATCCCGGAGGTGGTGCCGCCCGCAGGCTCGTCGTAGGTCCAGAGCGTGACCTGGTCGGCTGACAGCAGCTCGGTGACCGTGGTGGCGATGCCGATCAGCCGGTCGCGTTCGGCTTCGGAAATCGGGGTACCTATAGCGTTCGTCATTGCCGAGCCAGTTGCCATCCCTGTATCTCCCGGTACGTGCCTGTCGCGAACGGTAGCAGGGATGGAGGCGGAGGGTGTCCAGCCGGAGGGGTGTTCTCGGGCCGGGGAGGCGCCGAGGCTCGCTATGACCCGGTGCAGTGCACAGGGGGGTTGGGGAGCCTCACCCGGTGGCGGTCCCGAGGTACGAGTCGATCACCCGCTGATCGGAGAAAACCTGGTCGGGAGTGCCCCACGCGATCAGCGACCCGAGGTTCATGCACGCCACCTGGTCGGCGATCCGTGAGATTAGGGGCACATCGTGCTCCACCACTACGAAGGTCGCTCCGGTCGACTCCTTGAGGCCGAGAATGACCTCACCGAGCGGACCGCGCTCACGTTGGGCGATTCCCGCCGAGGGCTCGTCGAGCAGAAGCAGGCGGGGACGGTGTGCCAGAACGCAGGCGATCTCGAGGAGGCGCCGCAGGCCGGTGGACAACTCGGAGACCAGGTGATCCCGCCATGGAGTGAGCCCAACCTCGGCCAAGGCGGCGTCGGCCATGGCCTGCACCTCGCGCTCGGACACGGCGGCGTCGTGAACCCGGAGAGCCGAAGCCAGGGGATCTTTGAGGGGAATACGACGTTCCAGGGCCACGCACACCGTCTCGGTTACGGTCAAGGTCGGGAAAAGCTGGGGCTTCTGGAACACCCGCCCCACTCCCAGAACCGAGCGCTGGGCTGGGCTGAGTTCGGTCACTTCACGCCCGAAGATCCCCACCCTCCCGTGCTCCGGTTCGAGAAAACCGGAGCACACGTCGAGAAGGGTGGTCTTCCCCGAGCCGTTGGGGCCGACCAATCCGAGGACCGTCCCTGCAGGGAGGACCAGATTCACGTCGTCCAGGGCGCGGATGCCTCCATAGGACTTGCACACCCCCCGTAGGGAGAGTGCGGGAAGCCGGGCGGGAAGTGCGGCCGGAATCTTCGGGCTGGCTGGGAGCAACCGGGAAGCCGCCTCCGACGAGGAACGGAGGAACACAGAGCGGAGGAGATCGGGCCGATCGGAAAGGTTGGGAGTCGGCCCGCTGAAGACCAGAACTCCTCTCTCCAGGAGCGCGACGCGGTCGGCAATGGCGGTGGCGACGTTCAGGGACTGCTCCACCATGAGGATTCCCACACCCGAGGCAGCCAGCTCGCGGAGCACGCCCAGGAGCTCTTGAACCACCATCGGGGCGAGTCCCAGGGACATCTCGTCCACCAGGAGGACTTTCGGGCGGCACAGGAGCGCCTGGGCCAGGGAGAGCATCTGCTGCTCTCCGCCCGAGAGCAGGCCCGCCCGGGTGTCCAGGCGCCGGGCCAGGGGGGGGAAGAGTCCGAGCACCCATTCGATGCCTCGCGTCACCGCCTCCGGATCGTCGCGCAGCAGCCACGCACCCATGCGGAGGTTTCGCTCTACCGAGAGGGACGGGAAGATCGAGCGTCCTCCCAGGACGGTCACCACTCCCTGCTCGACCCGCCGTACGGTGGCGTACCGGCCGAGCCGCCGTCCCCGGTAACGGACCGCTCCGGATTGGGGCCGGGTGAGTCCGGCTATCACCCGAAGGAGGGTGGTCTTGCCCGATCCATTGGGGCCGAGCAGGGCGACGATCTCTCCTGGGCCGATGGAGAGACTCACCCCGTGGAGAACTTCGGTCCGGGCATAGCCGGCGCGTATCGCCGTGCAACCCATCAGCTCGCTTCCCGAGGCGATGCCGGCATCGCCCACCCGGCGAACGAATTTCTCCCGCTGGCGATCCGGGATGGCCAGCTCGATCTCCCTCATGGCCAGCGCGGCACGCGAAAGCAGGCTGTCGCGGCGCCTCGGAGCCCGCTGTGCCCGCGGTCGAGCCACCCGTTCGACGATGCGATCACGGACCGCATAGGCGACCCCGCCGAGGCCGCGGGGAAGGACGACCAGGAGAACGAGCAATCCCAGCCCGGTGGCGAAGAGCTGCCAGCCCGGCGACAGGTAGAACACCGCGGCCTCCACGTATGCGGCTCCCAGTACCGCCCCCAGAAGGGAGCCGGTGCCGCCGATCACCACCATGGTGAACACCATCAGCGAGAGCTCGGGATCGATCCCGGCAGAACCGGCACCGATGCCACCCAGCCCGATGACATAGAGGCCGCCGGCAACCCCGGCAAAAGCCCCCGAGACGGCGAACGCGGTCAGGCGAGCCCGGATCGGTGCGATGCCGTAGGAGGCGGCCGCCTCCGGGTTGTCCCGCACTGCGAGAATGGCCCTTCCGGTGCGGGAGAGGCGGAGGTTGCGGGCGAGGTAGGCAACTCCGACCAGGCAGGCCAGGGTGAACAAGTAGAAGTTTCTCTGCGATCCGAGATCCAGCTTCCCGAAGAGATCGGGTCGGGGTACCCGAACGGTTTCGAGCCATCCGAAACGGGAGCTGCCCAGCACATAGGTGGAAACCGGTACGGCGAAAGCCAGAGTTGTCACCGCCAGCATCAGGCCCGGGATACGCAGCGCGGGTAATCCCACTACCACCGCGATAGCCGCACCAGCGAGGCTCCCGATGGCCAGCCCAACTGGCAAATCAACGTGCCA
>JAKAWH010000168.1 GCA_021817065.1 Actinomycetes bacterium | reverse complement strand
GGCTGAGCCCTCCTACCTGCGCATTCACTCGGGTGACCGAGGGGACTCGAACCCCCGACCTCCAGGGCCACAACCTGGCGCTCTAACCAACTGAGCTACGGCCACCATGGGAAATCCGCCCCTTGGGGGGTCGGAACCGCCCCCAGGATAGTGGGAAATCACTCGCCTCCACGATTGTGTGCCCCACCTCCGGTTCCTGTCACAATGGATACCTAGTTCGCGAGGGCGCCGAATATGGGGACAGCGCCGTCCCCCGCGGCAGCAGTACACATCCTGGGGGACGAAAAGAGGGGGTCTCGTGCCATCCAGTTCAGAAGTTGCTCAGATGCTCACCGGCCCGGGGGGCGCCTTCGAGGTCGTCGAAGAAGACGTCCTCGGGATGCCGATGAAGGTCTACAGGCAACGCATGAAGAGCCTCCGCGAGGTGTCTCGGCTTGCGTCACTGCGCGGCGACTCCGACGAGTTCCTCGTCTATGCCGATCGGCGGATCGGCTTCGGCTCATTCGTCTCCCAGGCCGATGCAGTGGGAACTGCGCTGGCCAAGGAGTGGGGCGTGAGCAAGGGCGATCGGGTGGCCGTGCTCGCCGCCAACAGTCCAGAATGGTGCCAGACATTCTGGTCTGCGGTTGACATGGGGGCCGTGCTGGTCGGGCTCAACGGCTGGTGGAGCACCGACGAGATCCTCTACGGAATCCGCGATTCCGGTTCCACGGTCCTGGTAGCAGACCGCCGACGTTTCGAGCGCATCGCCGCACATCTTGACGAGCTTCCCGACCTGGAAGCGGTCTTCCTCACCGACGCCGACCCGTCCGACGTGGGCGGCGATGCCCGCGTCCACCGGTACGAGGATCTGGTGGAGTCCGGCACGGGTCTCGAACCAATCGAGCCCGACATCGACGAGGACGACCCGGCGGTCATCTTCTACACCAGCGGGACCACCGGCCGCCCCAAAGGGGCGATATCGACACACCGATCGATGCTCGCCAATCTCCAGAACAGCCTTTATATCGTGTTCGCCTCCGCGCTGGCCAACCCCGAACGCAGCCTCCTGCCCTCCGACGGGAAGGCCACCGGCCTCCTCACCTCTCCTCTTTTTCACGTATCGGGATGCCATTCGGGCTTGGTGATCGGATTGGCCGGGGGGATCAAGCTGGTCATGGTTCCCGGAAAGTTCGACCCCATCACCGCCATGAGGCTCATCCAGGAAGAAAAGGTGACCGTGTGGACCACCGTCCCTACCATGGTCTGGCGAGTGGTGGACGACCCGGCGCGTTTCGACTTCAATCTCTCCTCGGTCCGCTCGGTCACCTACGGCGGCTCTCCTTCCGGAGCCGAGCTGCAACGACGGGTCCAGGAGTGCTTTCCCAACGTCCGCACCGTGGGCAATGCCTACGGACTCACCGAAACCAGCTCGCTTGTAACCATCAATACCGGTGACGACATCGAGATGCACCCTGAATCGGTCGGGCGGGCGCTGCCGATCGTCCAGCTAAAGGTGATCGGTGAGGACGGCACCGATCTGGCCTCCAACCGGATCGGTGAGATCTGCGTCCGCGGACCACTGCTCATGCCCGGCTACTGGAGCAAGCCGGAGGAGACTGCCGAGGTCCTGTCCGGCGGCTGGCTCCGCACCGGGGACCTCGGCTACCTGGACAACGATGGCTTCCTCTATGTGACCGACCGCGCCAAGGACATGATCATCCGGGGAGGCGAGAACGTCTACTGCGTCGAGGTCGAAGATCGGCTGGGACAGCACCCAGCGGTGTTGGAGGCAGCGGTGATCGGCGTTCCCCACCAGACACTCGGGGAAGAGGTGAAGGCGATCGTGCGGGTTGAGCCCGACGCCACGGTGAACGAGGTCGACATTCGCCAGTGGGTGGCAGCCGGCCTCGCTTCCTTCAAGGTTCCCGCCTACGTCGAGTTGACCTACCTGCCCCTCCCCCGCACCGAAACCGGGAAGATCTTGAAGAACGTACTGCGCGGGGAGGCCGAAGCACCCGGCACCGCATAGCAGTCTCAGGCGGCCGGTCCTCCCGTCCACTCGGCCCGGAAGCAGTACCGGTCTCCCCGGATCAGGCTCAATCTCTCTTCGACCGGCCCCACCTCGTCGAAGACGACCCGCTCGACCTGGAATACCGCCTCCGCCCGGGAAAGCCTGAGCGTCTTCCTCTCCTCGGGAGTGGGATTGAGCGGCCTGATCCTCTCCCACCCCTTGACCACCACCACGTTGCAGCACCTTCTCAACGCATCGTAGAGCGACCCGCTGGTGAGGTCGGCGTCGAGGATGTCCCGGGTACGGGCAGCAGGCAGCCAGGACCTCTCCAGGGAGAGCGGCTCATCGTCGAGGAGACGGACCCGCTCGATGGCGATCACCTCGTCGTCGGGGGCGAGATCGAGAGGGCCGGCATGTGCACCGGCATCGGCAACACGGATCGACTCGATGATGCTCCGCTCTCGGTGACCTTGGGCCTCGATGGTGCGCGCCATGCTGTACAGGGACCGGAGGGGCTGCTCCAATTCGATCGGCGTGAGTATGGTCCCCCGCCCCCGCTCCCGGACCAGGTACCCGTCCTCCTGGAGGCGCCGCACCGCCTCCCGCACCGTCTGCCGGCTGACCTCGTACTCTTCGCGAAGGGCTTCGTCGGTGGGGAACCGGGTACTGAACTCCCCAGAGCTCAGCCGGCGCCGGAGATCGCCGAGGAGCTGGCTCCACAGGGGAACC
>JAKAWH010000071.1 GCA_021817065.1 Actinomycetes bacterium | reverse complement strand
GAAGTGTGGAGACGAAACCCACGCCGACGTAAATGCCGCACGCAACATCCTCCGGGCTGGACTGGCCCTTCCGGTCGCGCAAGCGGCTTGAAAAGAAGCTGGCGGATTCAGCCGTCAGAGAAGTCACCTCCCAGAACCAGCGGATCATCACCGGACGATGCAGGGCTGCCACCGCCCTGGCCTGGGCGGCGATCAGGCCGTCATCGGCGCCGGAGGCGACTGCCGCGTCAGGAACCCCGCACTGCCAAGAGATGAGCGGAACACGTCCTGCCGCAAGATCGGCGGAGACTGACGTGGTGGCGAGCCTCCCGGTCCACTTCGTGTAGTGGAGATCGATGGCAAGCTTTCGATTGATCTGGCCTTCGAGGTCTTGAAGTTGGGAGTAGTCGCCCCTGCTTCCATTTGCTGTTGTGATGTTGCCGGCCGCGTTATCGAATGCTCCGAGGTAGAGCCCGTGTGCAGGGGCGGGGACGGGACCACCGAAATCTGATAAGGGCGCGGTGGTGGAAGCCTGGACGAAGGTCGGGGAAGGTTGACCCTGGCCCGACGTTCTTGCCCCTGTGCATCCGGAAAGGAAAAGTGTCGCTGCGGCAAGGGCTATTAGCGTCCCCCACCGGAAATGTTGGACCTTTGCCAGGACGACGTGAGGCACCTGCTGGAATTTACCATCCCACCTGGGCGAGACAGGATCACCTTGCAGACAGGGAACGCCGGCTTCCAGCGAGGCCCCTCCGAGACCTGGCCGAGGGTTCCGTTCCGGCGCCCATCACTCCCCAAACACCGCCAGACCCCCTGTACTTCAGCTCCTGCCATCTCCTCCACGATGGACCAGATGCGGGAAGCATCTATAGGTGCGACCAGTGGGCCGCCGCGGCCACCAACCCGACCGTCTCCAGCACTACACCGGAAGCACCGAGCACGTCACCGGTGAAACCACCGAGCCGTCTCTTCCCGAGAGCGAGCACGCCGACACCACAGACGGTGCCGATCGCGAACCCGGCCAGCCCGTTGCGCAGATGCCACGCTCCGAGCGCAGCGCCGGCGGCTGCGAGCGCAACCAGGGAGAGTGCCAGATGCCACCCGTTGCGCACCGTCAGCCGGGCCGGGCGACCGTCGCTCCCGGTGAAGCCGGTGGCAAGTCCCCCCTCGGCACGCGCATAGGGAAGGCAGGTAAGGCCGATTGCCATGGTCGCCCGTGACGCGGCCCACAGGGCCCCGACCAGAAGCACCGATCCCGAGATCGTCGTCACGATGGAGGCGAGCGCGCTCACCCGCAGGAGCGCGGCGGCGACCACAGCGATTGTGCCGAAGGCACCCGTCGACGGGTCGGCCATGATCGCCAGTCGCCGCGCCGCGCCAGCGGCACCCGAAGTGCCCACATGGGGGAGCAATCCGTCCGCCGCATCGGCCAGCCCGTCCATGTGCAACATGCCGGTGAGCACCAGGTCGGCAACGACGGCAAGCGCCGCCCCCACTAGCGGTCCAAAAGCCTCGGTGGACCAATACCACACCGCTCCCACGCAAACTCCCACCACCGCACCGACCGCTGCGAACCAGGGCACCGCCGCCGGGGTGGGAGCGGCCGCACCCCCCAGCGGGGTGAGAAAAGCGACCGCCTGGTCGAGGCCGGTGCCGCCGCGGGCCATCAGCAACCCGCCGGGATGCCGTCGAGGCCGGTGCCGCCGCGGGCCATCAGCGTCCCAGCCGGGTAGGGATACCGGCCACCACCAGCCACACCTCGTCGGCTATGGCAGCCACCATGCGGTTGAGATTGCCCAGCGCGTCCCGAAAAAGCCTCCCCGATTCAGTGGAGGGGTGCACCCCCAGCCCCACCTCCTCGGAGACCACCACCGTTGAGCCTTTTCGAAGGCGGAGGGCCTTGGGAAGCCGGTCGGCCTCGAAGGCAAACCGCTCGAAACCCGCCACCCAGGCGCCCAGTGAGTCGACCAGCGCAACCCCTTCCACCTCCATGAGAGCCGAGCCCAGATCCCCCGCCGGCGCGATCTCCACCGTCTTCCAGGTGGGAGGACGCCGGCGGCGGTGGGCGTCCACCCGGATGGCCATTTCACCGTCGGTCACCTGGGCTGTCGCCAGGTAGGTGACCGGGTCGGGACCGGTCAGGGTCCCCCCGCCCGCCGGCTGACCGGCAGCAGCCGCCGCCAGGAGGCCGGCCTGCTGTTCGGCGAGCGCGGACTTTCCCGAGCGCGCGCCGCCGAGGACCAGGGAGAGCATCCACGGAGCTTACCGACAGGCAGGCCCCGAGTTGCTGGGTAGCGTGTGGGAGTGGAGAGCCAGCCAAGCGAAACACGCCCGAGCCGCTCGGTGGGCCGGGCAATCACACAGTCCGGCCGCCGCGCCCCCTCACTGGTGCTTCTCAACACAGGTCACGGCAAGGGCAAGTCGTCCGCCGCGTTCGGGGTGATGGCGCGCGGCTGGGCACGCGGATGGCGTGTCGGGGTGGTCCAATTCATAAAAGGCGGGAAGTGGAAGACCGGCGAGCGCAAGCTTGCCGACCATCTCGGGATCGAGTGGCACACCCTGGGCGACGGCTTCACCTGGGAGTCCACCGACCTCGACGAAACCGCGGCAAAAGGACGCCATGCCTGGGAGGTGGCAGCCGCCAAGCTCGCCTCCGGCGACTACGACCTGCTCATCCTCGACGAGGTCACCTACGCAATGAAGTACGGATGGGTGCCAGTGGCCGAAGTGGTGGCTGCGATAACCGGACGGGCTGTCGCAACCAACGTGGTGCTGACCGGCAGGGACGCTCCACAGGAGATCGTCGCCGTCGCCGACACGGTCACCGAGATGGTCAAGGTGAAGCACGCCTTCGACCATGGCATCACCGCAAAGAAGGGGATCGAATACTGACCACCACCGGGGAGGCGCGAGGTGCGCGGACAGCGAGGACCGCACATGACCGGGCGGCGGGGACGGCGGGGACGGAGGGGACGGTGGGGGCTGCGGGGACGGAGGGGGCTGAGGGGTTCGCGAGCGGGAACAGCCGGCTAGGCCCACGCCTCGTCGTGGCGGGCACCCACTCGGGATCGGGCAAGACCACCGTGGCCACTGGTCTGATGGCGGCACTCAGCCGCCGTGGAATGACCGTGTCCTCGGGAAAAGTCGGCCCCGACTTCATCGATCCGGGCTACCACCACCTGGCCACCGGCCGGACCGGGCGCAACCTCGACGAGTGGATCTGCGGCAGCGAGTCCATCGCACCGCTGGCGGCCCGCGCCGCAGCGGGTTCCGACATCTTGATCGTTGAAGGAGTGATGGGCCTTTTCGACGGGGCTTCCACGGCAGGCCCACAGGCGAGCACCGCCTCGGTAGCACGCCTGATCGACGCGCCAATCCTTCTGGTAGTGGATGCCTCCTCGATAGGAAGGTCGGTGGCCGCCATGGTGGACGGCTACCTGCGCCTCGCCGAGAGCGAAGGCGCGCGGATCCGGGCAGTGGTCCTGAACAAGGTGGGCAGTGACAATCACGAGGCGATACTGCGCGCAGCACTGGATCCGACGGGAGTCCCGGTGCTCGGGTCGCTTCCTCGCGACGAGCGGCTTTCCTGGCGGGACCGGCACCTGGGGCTGGTACCGGTGGTCGAGCGGCCCGCTGAGGTGGCCCGCTCCCTCGAAGTCCTCGCTGCGGCGGTGTCCGAGAGGGTCGACCTGGATTCGGTGGTGCGCCTGGCTCGGAGCGCCCCGCCTCTCTCGCCAGCAGGGCTGCCGCCCACCCGCACGACCGGGCGATGCCGCATAGCGGTGGTCACAGGAAAGGCATTTTCCTTCGCGTATGCCGACAACATGGAGCGCCTTGCCGAGGCCGGAGCAGAGTTGCTCCCGCTCGACCCCCTCTCCGACCAGTTGCTCCCGGAGGGTTGCACCGCGCTGTACGCAGGAGGAGGTTTCCCGGAGACCTACGCTGCCGAGCTTTCGGCGAACCTGCCCCTTCGACTTGCGGTGAGCAAGGCATGGGCTGGGGGTCTCGTCGTCTGGGCCGAATGCGGCGGGCTGGCCTGGCTGTCGCGCTCGCTGGACGAGCACCAGATGTGCGGGGTGGTTCCCACTTCAGTCCGGATGACCGGCCACCTCACCCTTGGTTACCGATCCGGGTCGTGCGACAGGGAAAGCCCGGTGGCTCCTGCGGGAGCTGTCCTCCGGGGTCACGAGTTCCACTACTCGGTCTGCACCCCGGCAGGTTCTGCCCTCACCCTCTCCGGCCGCACCGGCACCACCACCCACGGATTTGCAGGGCCCCGGCTCATGGCGAGCTACCTGCACCAGCACCTGGGGGCAGATCCGGTTCCTGCCGAGCTTCTGGTAGCCCTGGCCTCCACTCCGGTAGCCTGACTGGGTGTCAGGCGTGCCGCGGGCTCTCGCGGCTCTCTTCACCGCTGCCGTTGCCCTACTGGCGATGTCGCCGGCTGCCGATGCCGGCCTTTCTCACCGCCGGGCCAGACTGAGCGTGGCGCGTTTATCACAGGGAGCGTCCTTTTCCCACTCCCAACCGCAGATCACCCCGCTCGGGCTGGATCGCGTCTCGTGCGCCGATACGACACACTGTATCGCTGTAGGATCCAATGGCACCGCGGCGATCACTTCCGACGGCGGTGGCTCCTGGCTGATGGAGGCGACCGGAAGCAACCAGCTCCTTTTCGGGGTCGACTGCGTCACCGACCTCTCCTGCTGGACATCCGGGGAGAACGGCACGATCCTCGCCACCGCCGATGGGGGGCACACCTGGAGATCCGAAACCTCGGGGACCACCCAGTTCCTCTACGCCATCTCCTGTCCCACCACCTCGACCTGCTGGGCCGCTGGAGACCAGGGAACGGTGGTGACCACCGCCGATGGAGGACAGACCTGGAGCGCCCAGTCGACCGGGATCGACCTCACCTTCTTCGGGCTCGACTGCCCGACCACCTCGGCGTGCATCGGCGTCGACAACGCCGGGATTGAAGTGACTACCGATGGGGGTCAAATCTGGGCGGCCCCGTCGGTGGGCATCCCGGAGGGCTTTTTCGGGGTGTCGTGTGCCACCTCCCTCGAGTGCTGGGTGGTTGGAAGCGGGGGCTCGATCGCGGTCACCTCCGATGGGGGTTCCACCTGGCGGGTGCAGCAGGACGCCGATGCGAACACCGCATTGAACTTCCAGTACAACGACGCGCTCTGGGCGATCTCGTGCCCCACGGCCACCGACTGCGTGACCGTGGGTGGGGGGGTGAGCTTCGAGGCCACCACCGACGGGGGGAGTACCTGGACGACATCCACCGTCCCTGCCGCCGACCTCTACTTCGGTCTCTCCTGCCCGGCACCCTCCACTTGCATCGCAACAGGATCAGATTCCAACATTGTGGAAACAACGGACGGGGGCGGGAGTTGGGTGCGCCAAGTCGTCCCGGCCTCCCCCACCGGCAACCCGGTAAAAGTGGCGATGGTGGGTGACTCGACTTCCTTCACCCTCGGCCTGGGACTGGCCGCCCAGTCGAACTGGTACGGCGTCTCCATCGCGGACGACGCCATTCTCGGGTGCGGGGTGGCCGAGGGCGAGCCTCTCACCTTCTACGGCCAGCAGGTCCCGGTGGCCGCCCCCTGCAATGGGGATCTCTCCTCCTCCAACCCTCAGATTCCCCAGGTGTGGGCGCTCGACGTGGCCCTCCAACGACCTCAGGTCGTGGTGCTCCTTGCCGGACGCTTCGAGGTTTGCGACCGCCTGCACAACGGCGTGACCATGAACATCACCGAGCCGGCATTCCAGAACTACCTCGTGGCTCAACTCACCGAGGCGGCCGAAGTCCTCACATCGACCGGGGCGCACCTTGTATTCCTCACTGCCCCGTACTACTCGGAAGGCGGTCCGCCGAGCGGGGGCATCTGGGACCAGGACGACCCCGCCCGGGTGAATGTCTACAACTCCCTCCTTTACGAGGTGGCCGCCCGCTATCCGGGGAGAGTGTCGGTGATCGACCTCAACGCCAAGGTCGATCCGGGTGGTGTCTATTCGGCTGAAGTCGACGGCGTGCAGGTGCGCAATCCCGACGGCGTCCACTTCCAACTTTCCGGAGGGGAATGGCTTGCTCCCTGGCTCCTGCCCCAGCTCACCGCCGACGCCCCCTCCTCGCTCACCCCGCCCGGGGGGTTGTGGACGGTCGCCACCAATGGAGCCATCACCGCCTCGGGCACCGCCGCCAATTACGGGTCGATGGGAGGCAAGCCCCTTGACAAGCCCATCGTGGGGATGGCAGCTACTGCCGACGGAGCGGGGTACTGGGAGGTGGCCTCCGACGGGGGGATCTTCACCTTCGGGGATGCCGGCTTCTACGGGTCGATGGGAGGCAAGCCCCTCGACAAGCCCATCGTGGGGATGGCAGCTACTCCCGACGGAGCGGGGTACTGGGAGGTGGCCTCCGACGGGGGGATCTTCACCTTCGGGGATGCCGGCTTCTACGGGTCGATGGGAGGTACGCCGCTTTCCGCCCCGGTGGTCGGCATGGCCGCCAATCCCTCCACCGGCGGTTATGCCCTGGTGACCGGCAGCGGCCAGGTCGCCACCTACGATCCGGACGGCACCAATACCTTTGCCGGGCCGCCGGGGAACTCTCTGCCGATCGCGGGCATGGCGGTAGCCGACGGCGGCTTCGGCTACTGGGTGACCAACATCGCCGGGCAGAGCTTCGCCTCCGGCTCGGCACCGCCACTTTCTTCGCCGCCCAGTTCGAGCTGGGTGGTCGGGGTGGTCGCCTCCCCCTGAGGGAGGCCCGGTACCCGGGTTGGCGCCGGCCCGATTTCTCGGTGCCCGGTCCTCGCCCCCCTTCGGTAGCGGTGGCCGCAGCCTCATGAGCCCGTAAGATCGCCCACATGTTCCCCGCCACCCTTACCGGCGTCGGGGTGGGACCGGGCGACCCGCGACAGGTCACCCTGGCCGCCCTCGACGCGCTGCGTGCCGCTGCTCGGGTGGTCGCCCCTTCCTCCTCGGCCGAAGCGGTCGGCCGGGCAGAATCCGTCGTGCGGCAGGTGTGCCCGGAGATGGCGACGACCCGGCTGGTGATCCCCATGGGGAGTTCCCCGAGGTCGGTCTACCGCGATGCGGCCCGCCAGATCGCCGGGTGGCTCGACCTCGATGAGGCGGTCGCTTTTGTGACCCTCGGAGACCCCAACGTGTACAGCACCTTCACTTCGCTTGCCGCGGCAGTGCGGGAGGTCCGGCCGGAAACCCCGATCCGGACCGTTCCGGGCATCATGGCGTTCCAAGTTCTGGCCGCCTCCGCCTCGACCACCGTGCTGGACGGCACCCAGTCGATGACTCTTACCACCGGGCTGGACGACCTCGACCGGCTGGACGATGCACTGGAGAACCCCGCCGAGACGGTGGTGGTCTACAAGGGAGGACGGCGGTTCCCGGAGATCGCCAAGCGCGCTGCCAGTGCGGGGCGCCTTGAGGGAGCGGTAGCTGGAGAGCTGCTGGGAATGCCTGGCGAGAGAGTCGTCCCTCTCGCCGACGTGGCCGGCACCCCCTCAGCATATCTTTCTACGATTATCATCCCCGCGGTATCCGTTGAGCCCACAGAGTCCGGCGAAGGCCCCGGGTAGGTAGGACGTTGATCTCGTTCGTCGGAGCCGGCCCGGGGGCACCTGATCTGATCACCCTCCGCGGGGCGGCACGGCTCGCCAATGCCGACGTGGTGGTATGGGCCTCCTCTCTGGTGCCCGATTCCCTCCTCGATCACGCGCCGCCTGGAGTGGAACTGCACGACTCGGCGGGAATGACACTCGAGGATGTGCTCGACGTCTACGCCGCCCATCCCTCTTCGGCCATCGTCAGGCTGCACTCGGGGGACCCATCTATCTACGGAGCCATCTTCGAGCAGATCCGCTGGTGCATCGAAGCACGCCGTGATTTCGAGATCGTGCCAGGAGTTAGCTCGCTGGGAGCGGCCGCTGCCCTCCTGGGTGTCGAGCTGACCGTGCCCCGAATCGCCCAGAGCGTGGTAATGACCCGGCTTCCCGGGCGGACCGCGGCATCGATGCCCGAGCGCGAAACGGTGGAGGCTTTTGCCGCCCATGGAACCACCATGGCGATCTTCCTCTCCGGGGCGAGGCCCGCCCAGCTTCAGGAGGCGCTGCTTGCCGGGGGAACAGGGTTCGATCCCGCCACCCCTGCCGCAGTGGTGGTCCGGGCCTCATGGCCCGACGAGGTAGTGGCCCGCACGACAGTGGGATCCCTCGCTGCCACCATGGCCTCGATGGACTCCCGGTTGACCGCGCTCATCCTGGTAGGTCCGGCCCTCGGAGCGCTCGCCGGAGCTGACCCTGGTCCGGCCCTCGGAGCGCTCGCCGGAGCCACCCTGGCACCGGCCCTCGGAGCGCTCGCCGGAGCCAACCCGGGCCCGGACGAACCGGGCGGTTCTGCCGGAGCCGGCCGGAGCCACCTGTACTCGCCGGAATATCCGCATCGATTCCGACGGCGCTCGGCCAACGGATCCACCTCCGGGCGGCCGCGGCAGGCAAGCCCCGCTCCTCCGGTCGACAACGCCGGGCGGCCGCGGCCGGCAAGCCCCGCTCCCCCAGCCGGCAATTCTGGGCGGCCGCGGCCGGAGACAACGTGAACACCTTCGAACCGGAACTACCGGAGGAAGTCGCCGCGCGCACCAAGGGACTGCGAACCGGGTGGTCCACCGGCACCTGCGCTTCGGCGGCGGCAAAGGCTGCCGTCTGGGCCCTCGTCCACGGCGAGCACCTCGGTACGGTGGAAGTTCCGATGCCCAACAATCGCCGCCGGGTCACCTTCACTGTGGTGCCAGCCGGCCTGGCCTCGGCGGTGGTAGTCAAGGACGCCGGCGACGACCCGGACTGCACCCATGGGGCCCGCATCACCGCACGCGCCGCCTGGCTACTCGGAGGCGGGGACCTGGTCCGCATGACCGCTGGCCCCGGCGTGGGGACGGTCACAAAGCCCGGTCTCGGCCTGCCGGTAGGGGCGCCAGCCATCAACCCTGTCCCTCGCAGAATGATCGAAAAGGCTGTCCGCGAGGTAACCGATCGCCCGGTCTCCATCGAGATCTCGGTGCCCGGAGGCGAAGAAATGGCCCGCCAGACCACCAACGAGCGCCTCGGGATCGTCGGGGGAATCTCCATTCTCGGAACCAACGGGATCGTGCGCCCCTTTTCCACTGCCTCCTACCGGGCATCGGTGGTCCAGCAGGTGGACGTGGCCGCGGCTCAGGGAGAGCGGGTGATCGTCCTGGCCACAGGCCACCGCTCGGAAAGCCGCGCGCGCACCCTCTGGCCGGAGATAGATCCGGTTTGTTTCGTCGAAGTTGGCGACTTCACCGGGGTCGCCCTGCGCCGTTGCGCCGGCAAGAGCATCCGCACCGTCCATTTCGTCGGGATGGCTGGCAAGATCGCCAAGCTCGCCGCAGGGGTGATGATGACTCATTTCCACCGGAGTGACGTAGACACTGCCGTCCTCGAGCGCGCCGCCCGGGAAGCCTCCGCCTCCGAAGCGGTGGCCGAGGCGGCCACCGCAACCGACACCGCCCGGCACTTCTTCGAGGTCTGCATGGCGGAGGAAGCCCGCGGACCGCTCAACCTGTTGTGCGATTGGGCGCACACCGCCTGCGAAGCCCACGTGAAGGGCAAATTCCCCGTCGACGTTTCGATGGTCGACTACGAAGGGTCCGCGGTCGTGGCGCGTGGGTGAGACAGGCCGCGCGCCGGGAAGCATCGCGGTGGTCGGGACCATCGGGACCCTCGACCTGAACACCGAGAGCCGTTCGGGACGATCCCGGCAACGGCTGGTGGCCGAAGCCGACCTGGTGATCGGAGGTGCCCGGCAGCTCGCTGCGGTGGCTGGGCTGCTCACCTCGCGTACCCGCCGGGTGGTCATCGGCGAGACCGGTGTGTCGCTTTCCGATGCCCTCGACCAGGTGGCTACCGAGCCCGGTAGGGTATGCGCGCTCGCTTCGGGCGACCCGGGATTCTTCGGCATCGTTCGCTCGCTGGCCGAGCGGTTCGGACGGGAGGCACTCGACGTCCACCCGGCACCCTCCTCGGTGGCGGTGGCCTTCGCACGCCTCGGCATCCCCTGGGACGACGCAATGGTGGTGTCGGCCCATGGCCGCCCGCTGCCCGAAGCCTGTAGCCTCGCAGCCCGCCATCCCAAGGTGGCGATGCTCACCGCTCCCGACCTACCGGTCCCCGACCTGGCTTCGGCTCTACTCGACGCCGGCGCTCCTCACGAGCACGCGGCGGTCGCCCTCTGCCTCGGCGACGAATCCGAGGAGATCCGGGTCACCAGCCTCGCCGCGCTCGCCTCTGGACGCGGAGGATCTTTCGGGTCCCCGTCGGTCCTGGTGGCGTGGTCGGGTGACGGGGTATCGCCGGTGCCGGCACGCTCCTGGCCCCCGGCGCCTCCACGGGTGGAGTGGGGCCGCTCTGCCGATAGTTTCGATCACCGCGGCGGGATGATCACCAAGCCTGAAGTACGCGCGGTGATATTGGCCCGCCTCGCAATTGCGCCATCGGGAGTCCTCTGGGACATTGGGGCGGGAAGTGGCAGCGTGGGCATAGAGGCAGCTTTCCTCTTCCCCGCCTTGTCGGTGGTGGCATGCGACAGCGACCCGGAGGCATGCAGCCTCTTGGCTGCCAACGCAACACGCCTCGGAGTACACGTCGACGTGCGCGAAGGCCGGGCAGAAGATGTGTTGCACGGGGCGCCACCCCCCGACAGCGTCTTCGTCGGGGGAGGCGGGATCGCATTGCTGGAGGAGATCATGCGCCGGGTGCGCCCCGGCGTCCGGTTGGTGGCTGCCTTCGCCGCTCTCGACCGGGCTGTCGCCGCCCATCGGCTCCTGGGGAACCTGGTGGAAGTGACGGTATCTAGGGGCGCAACCCTCCCCGACGGCGGGTTGCGCCTCAAGGCCGAGAATCCTGTTTTCGTCGCCTGGGGAGCTTGCCGTTGAGCGGCCATTCTCCTTCGGGGGTACCCCAGGTCTTCTCGATCACCGTGACCAAGGCCGGCAGGGCAATGGCAAGCCGGCTCCCTTACCCCGAGTTCCACGGGAATCCCGCCGATCGAGTCGACGAGCTGTGGAACAAAGCGTCGGCCCTGGTCCTTTTCCTTCCGGTCGGCGCCGCCACACGCATCATCGCCCCCCTGCTCGGCGACAAAGAGTCGGATCCGGCGGTCGTCTGCGTCGACGAGGGAGGCCGGTTCGCGGTATCCCTGGTGGGAGGGCATCACGGCAGGGGGGTGAGTGCCAACGAGCTGGCCGTCTCGATCAGCGAAGTCCTCGGCTCCACTCCAGTGGTCACCTCGGGCACCGATGTCCGGTCGCTACCGTCCTTCGACGACATCCCCGGATTCACCGCCACCGGCGACGTTGCCGCCGTCACCCGGCTGCTGCTCGACGGAGCAGCGATAGCAATCGAGAATCCCCTTGATTGGCCGCTGCCCCGCCGGCTGGTAGAAGCCCTGCCGGCAGGCTCCCCTGCAGCCCGCATTGTGGTGACCGACCGGGTGTCCACACATATCCCGGAGGGGCCGCCCACCCTCCTGCTCCACCCTCCCACGTTGGTCCTGGGAGTGGGTGCCGACTCGGTGGCCCCGCCCGACGAGCTGCGTTCGCTGGTGATGGAGAACTTGGCCCGCGCCGGCCTCTTAACCGAGTCGGTGTCGGAGATCGCCACGGTGGACCGGCGAGCCCGCGAGCCGGCAGTCCTGGATCTGGCCGCTTGGCTGGGCATCCCAGTCCGTTCCTTCTTGCCGAGCCAACTCGCGCCGATAGAAGTCCCCAACCCGTCCGCCGCGGTGACGGCCGCCCTGGGTACCCCGAGTGTGGCCGAAGCCGCCGCCCTTCTTGCGGCAGGACGGAAGGGCACCCTGATCATCTCCAAGGAAAAGAGCGCCCACTGCACCATGGCGGTGGCGCGCCGCCATGGGCCTCGCGGCTCCCTGCAGGTGGTAGGCCTCGGTCCCGGTTCCCCCCTTCATCGCAGCCCCGCGGCAACCACTGCTCTACTCCACTGCGATGTATTGATTGGGTACGGACCCTACGTCGACCAGTGCGCTGACTTGCTCTCGGCTCGCCACGAGGTGCACCGGTTCCCCATCGGAGACGAAATCGGCCGGGCGCGCAAGGCAGTAGAGGAGGCGCGTGCCGGGCACACCGTGACCCTGGTGTGCTCGGGTGACCCGGGTGTGTTCGCCATGGCCCCGATGGTCCTGGAGGCCGCCGGCGGCGATGCCGGCTTCGAGATCGAGATCATCCCGGGCATTTCGGCCGCCTACGCTGCGGCAGCGCTCCTGGGTGCGCCTCTCGCCCACGACCACGCCGTCATCAGCCTTTCCGACTTGACCACCCCCTGGGAGACCATCGCTCGCCGGCTCGACGCGGTGGCGCGGTCGGGAATGGCGGTCGCCCTCTACAATCCCCGATCCGAGCGCCGCCAGTGGCAGTTCCGGGAAGCTCTCGCCATCCTCGCTGCCTACCGTGACCCGGACACCCCGGTCGGGCTGGTGACCTCTGCCGCACGTCCCGACCAGCAGGTGTCGGTGACCACGTTGGCCAAACTCGACGAGGACGAAGTCACCATGACAACCTGCGTCATCGTCGGCTCCCCGGACACCCGGATCGTCGGCGGGCGGATGGTGACCCCGCGCGGCAGGCCGGTACGGTAGGTCGTTTACTCGGCACGCCGCTTCTCCCTCGTAAGCAACCGTACCGCTACCATATGTCTATGGACATAATTCATGGACATCTCGTTCGGGAGATTCCGGCGGGAGAATTCAAGCAGCACTGCCTGGCCTTGCTCGACGAAGTAGCGAACACCGCCACGCCCATCGTGGTTACCAAACGCGGCAAGCCGGTCGCCCGAGTGGTCCCACTCGACGAACCCGGGGCCTCTCTCCGGGGCAGCGTCCGCATCTTGGTTCCCGGGGACGAGGAGCTTTTCTCGACCGGCGTGACGTGGGGAGCGGAGCAAGCAGATTGATGCTGCTCGACACCCATGTCCTGCTCTGGTGGATCGCCGGCGACACGAGGCTCTCGAAGCGGCTGAGAACAGCTATCGCGGAGAACGGGCCGGCGCTGGTGAGCCCCATAACTTTTTGGGAGATCGGCACGCTGTCCGAACGTGGCCGGATAGCCATCGACCGCGATCTCAACCAATGGGTCCGGGACGTGTGCGCCCTGGACGACATCGAGATCGCCCCGCTCACTCCTGGAGCTGCCATGTCGGCGGCGCGCCTGACCGAGTTCCATGCTGATCCGGCCGACAGGCTCATCTATGCAACCGCCCGTGAACTCCGGGTCCCGCTGGCAAGCAAAGACCGGATGTTGCGAAGCTACGCGCGCCGCCATGGCGAGGTACGGGTCATCTGGTATTGAACAGGCCGCTCCTGCCCGTTCCGTCGGGCATCGGCCGATTCCGAATCCCTGTGGCACAGGTGGAGCTGGTCCCCCGCCAGGCCGGCCGGTACGGTAGGCGGGTGCCTCTCCTCACCTGCTCATCCACAGGTGCCGCGGTCGCACTCGTGGTCGACGCTGCTCGCTGCACCGGCTGCGGTGCGTGCATTCCCACCTGCCCAGTCAAGGCGGTCCGGCGCGCCCCCGGAGCGCCTGTCATCGACGCCGAACGCTGCACGAGCTGCTTCGACTGCGTCGAGGTGTGCCCGGCAGGGGCGATCGGTGAGGCTCCTCATTCCTTGAAGGCCGTGGTTTCCATGGTCGTCGGCGCCCGGCAAAGCTCTGCCTACCCGGTAGCGGAAGCGGAGGCCAAAGCCGGGACGGAGGCGCCTGCATGACACACCCGATCGAGGTGGAAAGCTACCGTATTCTCCGGGATCGGGTGGACCTCTCGCACTTCGGCCCCCTTTCGGCGGCGGTGGTCGAGCGGGTAATACATGCCACTGCCGATCTCGAATTCTCCTCTTCGATGTCGCTCGATGACCAAGCCGTCGCGGCTGGCGTCGATGCCCTTTCCTGGGGTGCCCCGGTAATCTGCGACGTGGAGATGGTGCGGGCAGGGATCACCGGTACCAGCGCACTCTGTTACCTGTCCTGCGCTCGCGCCACTGACTCCGGCGACACCGCCAGCCGGTCACACACCTTGTCGGCAATCGCAATGAGGGTGGCTGCCCGGGAGCACCCGACCGGAGCAGTGGTGGTGATCGGATGCGCCCCCACTGCCCTCTTCGAGTTGGTGCGTCTCCACCGGAACGAAGGGTTCGATCCAGCCCTGGTCATCGGGATGCCGGTCGGATTCGTCGGAGCCGCCGAGTCCAAGGATGCCTTGCGTTCCACCGTTCTGCCAGCCATAACCAACCGCGGCGAGAGAGGTGGATCGGCCGCTGCAGCGGCAGCACTCAACGCGATCCTTCGGATAGCAGGGAGAGAGAACGGCGACGCGCACCGCGATACTTCTGGAGGTGGGTTGTGATCGATCCGCGTCCAGCGCCGCCTGCTCTGCTGCTCATCGGTCATGGGTCCCGTGCGGAAGAAGGCGCCGAGCAATTCCGTGCCCAGGTCGAGCTCTCCGCAAGAGCGATGGCGAGAACCGGCTACGCCGGCGCTCCAATCGGGTCGGGATTTCTCGAATTTGCCGAGCCGCACATCGACCAGGGGATCGACGCGCTGGTTGCCACTGGCACCCACCACGTTGTCGCGGTGCCCTTGGTACTTCTCGCTGCCGGTCACCTCAAGAACGATGGACCGGCGCTGCTCGACCGTGCCCGGAGGCGCCATCCGGGGCACACATTCACCTACGCGCGAGACCTCGGCATCCATCCGATCCCGATGGAGATGGCCACCGAGATGGCCAGGTCTGCACTCCCTGGCAGGGACGCCGGCCCGCTCGAGACTCGGAGCGACATCGGCGAAGACGGGGCGGCAATCGTCCTGGTCGGGAGGGGATCCACCGACCCGGATGCCAACTCCGATCTATACAAAATCGCCCGCCTACTCTCTGACCGTCGGGGACTCCCCCTGGTAGAACCGGCCTTCGTCTCCCTCGCCCCCCCCTCGATTCCCGATGCCCTGGGGCGCCTCCAACGGCTGGGGGCGACCCGCATCGCGGTGGTCCCCTACTTCCTCTTCTCGGGGGTTCTCAGCGACAGGATCGCGGCCCAGGCGGCTGATTGGGCCGCCAACCATCCACACATCACCGTGGCATGCGCAGGTGCGATGGGACCGGACCCTCGATTGGCATCCCTTATCGTTGACCGATATGCCGAGGCCATATCCGGGCCGGTCGCGATGAACTGCGACTGCTGCATCTACCGGGCGCCAATGCCGGGGTACGAGGAGCGCCACACGATGGGACATTCCGAACACCACGACCACCATGACTGACCGGGCTGGGAGTTACGTGCCGTAGGTCTCCACCGAGGCAGAGTGCCCTGCTGCGGAAGCAATCCTCGCGTCGCACGTCACCAATGGAACACCGAGCGCCTCCGCCAAGGAGACGAATAGCGCGTCGTACGCGGTCAGATTCTGCCTCAGCTGCCATGCCCGCCCCATCAACGGGAGATGCGGGTATCGAATGAGCGCGAGGTCGCTGAAGTCCGTCAAAGCTGATTCTGCCCGTTCGGACGGGATGTGCCCCGCCCTTTCGAGCCGGCGAAGCGCATGAAGGACCTCGACGTCCACAAGGTGTGGAACGTGTATCTCGCCGTCGCTACCGATTCTGGCGACCAGGCGGTCGTCGCGCGGCATTCCAATGAGGGCAGCGATCAGTGCCGACGAATCGGCGACCAGCATTCTCAGGAGCTACCGATCGCGCCCGGAGCGAACAGCGTCAACAATTGCCGATGTGGCGACCCCATTGCCCCGGATGCCCGA
>JAKAWH010000002.1:39683-72717 GCA_021817065.1 Actinomycetes bacterium | reverse complement strand
CTCCGGGCTGGACTGGCCCTTCCGGTCGCGCAAGCGGCTTGAAAAGAAGCTGGCGGATTCAGCCGTCAGAGAAGTCACGGCGATTGTAAAGAAGGCGGCACACGACGAGCTGTCGAAGTGGGGAGACTCGTTCAAGTGCATGCTGTCCCGCGTTCCCAACGTCGAACAATACCGGGAAGCGTGGCACCTTGTCACGGAAGAATTGACAGAGAGGAGCTGACTTGCTGGCAATCGAATACGACGTGGCAGTCGACGGCATGGTCGAGGTCGTCGCGCTCATCAACGCCACCGAAGAGAACGGGGCCGATCCGGACGGTCAAGCATGGCTGGCCTGGCGCTGCGGACACGAGGACGGGGGCCATGGCTGCGCTGTAGTCCCTTCGGGTGAGCTGGCAGCCATGGAGGCGACCGACGACGAGGACGAGATACGCGCCATCGTTGAGCGGGTGGTCCTGGCTGATCGGAGGGCAAAGGAGGCGACGCCATGAGCACGACCAGGTCGAACCTATACAAGTTCGCTCGGGTGCTCGGCAATGTGGAGGCTCTCGAGCACGGCTACCAGCGCGGCGGCCTCTCAGGCGGTGTCGAAGGCGAGATGGAGCGCCAAGCCCGGAGAGTGATTTACAGAGAAGGGAATCGCCAGATCAACAAGGCAGTGCGTGCCGTTGGGCTGAGCCCAAAGCTCCGGTAATCAACTGCCGAGGTACTCCGGTCGCAATACCTCGCGAATGCGTTCTGCAAGCTCATCCAGAGGGACAAGGTGCCCGGTCGCTGTATGGACTTCCCTGCGCAGGACCTTCACAACGTTGGGTGAAAGCATTACGTCTGCCAGAACCTTCGGCGACGTGGCACTCTTTGCCTTCCAGAGCGAGCGAATCTCTCGGTGCTTGAATGACTCGTGGGTGAGGTAGAACAAACGCCCCGCACGGTGACCAGGTTCAGTGTCTCCCAATAAATCGGCCTCTAACACCAAATCAACCGAAAGCGGTCTGTCAACGCCGACATGCCAGAGCTCCCACTGGACCCCATTGGTCAGCACCGCCCATTCAACGTCGGGATGATCGAGAACATATCCCTTGACTTGGCGCAAATGACGCTCGCCGAGCTTCGTGCCGACTGACTTGCACTCGACAAAGGCAACCAGTTCACCATCGACTCTCAACCCGTAGTCGACGAAATTTCCGCGTACCTGAAACTCGGTCGCCAAGTCGCGAAAGCGATCAAAGCCAAGTCCTTCCACCAGGAACTCCGTAATGAGCAAGCGTGTCTGCGTCTCGTTCGCCCGCTGGTTGACAAGGCTCCGCATTTCCCGTTCGTATCTTGTGATGACCGAGCGCAGGCGAGCGGTGGCCTTCTGACGCCACTGTGGACCCTCGGGTGGTGCTGCGCTGGTCGCCCGTCGCCTCTTCGTTGTCGGCATCGCTTGTTCGTTCCCCATGCCGAAACGATAGTCCGGAAGCTAGCTGCCTGGCGGAAATTGGGTCGGATTGGACAGGCAGCGCCGGTCCTTTTCCCGCGTGCGCGATTCGTGCGCGATCGTGCGCGATTGACGGGTCTCTGGCGGGCACCGACGGTATCGTGGGGTCAGCCCGAAATAGCCATCTACCAGCTACGATGCACATACACGCATGTGGGAGGTACTGTCAGAATCAGCCCTGGGGCAAACCGTTAGGTTGAGAGTTCGAGTCTCTCCCCCGGAGCTCTTGGGTGGTGGCTGGGCGGCCCGCAGGGCTGGTGCCCGCCCACGCCATCCCCGCCCGATGCCCCGCGCCAGGCATACTGTTTGCTGCTGCCATCGGAATTCCCAACGGCAGCAGGCCCCCGGGCCCGTAGCTCAGCGGTTAGAGCGGAGGACTCATAATCCTTTGGTCGCAGGTTCGAATCCTGCCGGGCCCACTGAGACGAAGTCACGTCGCCTCGGCGGTACGAAACACAGTGGCGTGAGCGGAGCCACAGAATCCCCATCCCTCAAGGGCGGGGAAGTATCAACCATGCAAGTTTGCCCTCCGTGAGGCCCACGGAGGAAGTCGTCGGAGCGGTAAAGACATTGAACCAGAAGCACGGATTGTTGTATGAACCGTCTGTCAAGGAGTCAGAATGGGTGCTATCGAATCACCACCTACCACAGACCGTGTTGGAGTACTCCGCGCGTGCTCCCAGACGAGCCCCACGGGTTGCGGCCGGGGGAGCAGACTGCTGGCAGAAGCATCGGCCACTCGAATGCTGCCGCTCGTGTATGCGACCCGCAGGCCCCACGAATAGAACGGGCACTTCTCGTGGAAGACAACAACCTCAACCAGCAGGTGCCGTCAGAGCTGCACATGAACGCCGGCTTGGCGGTAGAGGTTGCTCACAACGGCAAGGTCGCTGTAAGGATAGCCCGCCAGATTGCCAAGCAAGTTAACAGTTTCGAGTTCCACCAGGTGCTTGCACTACGGAACAACGCCTTGCCTTCGAAAGGAGTCCGATGATGGAAGATGGCACGCTGACCGAAAGACCCACGATTCTGGTAGTGGACGATACACCAGAGAACCTCATGCTCATGAGTGAGTTGCTCAAGGACAAGTACACGGTGAAGATAGCCAAGGCTGGCGAGAAGGCACTCGCAATTGCCGCCGCGGAACCTCATCCGGACCTGATCCTGCTCGACATCATGATGCCTGGTATGGACGGCTACGAGGTCTGCCAACGCCTTAAGGGAGATGTTGCGACTAGGAACATCCCGGTCATTTTCCTGACTGCCAAGGTTGAGCTCAAAGACGAGGAGAGGGGGCTGAAGCTCGGCGCTGTCGATTACATCACCAAGCCGATCAGTCCACCTATCGTTCTCGCTCGGGTCGAGACGCACCTGAAGCTGAAGGCCAGTGCCGATTTCCTGCGCGACCATGCGGCGTTCTTGGAGCAAGAAGTTGCTAAACAGACGAGGGAGGTGTCGGCGATCCAGGACGTTAGCATTCTCGCGCTTGCGGCTCTCGCCGAGACGCGCGATACCGACACCGGTGCCCACATCCGCCGTACCCAGTACTACGTAAAGGTGTTGGCAGAGAGACTGCAGAGTGAACCTCGCTTCTCCGCCGAGCTCGACGCCGCTCGTATCACCATGCTGTTCAAGTCTGCGCCACTACATGACATCGGCAAGGTGGGGATTCCCGACCACATTCTTCTGAAGCCGGGTCGTCTCGAGCCCCACGAGATGGAGGTCATGAAGCGCCATTCAATCCTTGGATATGAAGCGCTCCGGCGCGCAGAGCTGACTCTGGGCACGCCGGTCGAGTTTCTCTCTTGCGCGAAGGAGATAGCACGGAGCCACCACGAGAAATGGGATGGCTCCGGCTATCCTGATGGCCTATCCGGCACCGAGATACCGCTGTCCGCCCGACTCATGGCAGTGGCAGACGTCTTCGACGCGCTCATCAGTAAGCGGGTCTACAAGGAGGCGATTCCGCACGACGAAGCTATCGAGATCATCCTGGACGGAAAGGGCAATCACTTCGATCCCGACCTCGTCGACGCGTTCGGCGAAAGCCGGGACCAGTTCGTGTCTATTGCCTCCAGGTACAACGATTCCGAGTCCGACTTCTTAATGCTTCAGGCACGCATGTCTTCAACACAGTCCCCGGTATCTGTTCAGACCCAGATCGGCGAGTAGGCCTCACGCGAACTCAGGAACGATACACGACACAGCCTTCCCCCCGGGCGCGCAGGGATTCCCGGTCGTCTCTAGGCCTTCGTGCAAGGGAGGTTCCCCTGTTTGTCCGGCGGTGCATTGGGGTTAGGCACCGGTAGTCCCACCCGCCTCAAGGTATTGGAGTCCCGGTGGTGGAATCGCTCCGACCGCCCCCGAATCTCGAGCACCGTGTCTTCTTCGTACGACCAGCCCCCGTCTTCGTGGACGGTCACCTCCATAGTGAAGCCCACGGTACGGAAGGCCGCATCGAGAAAAGGGTTGGCAATGTTCGAGCGGCTTGCACCCGTGTCCAGCGCCGTCAAGACGAAAGACTTCGCGTCGGCAGGGGCCTCGCCGGTCGCCAGCATCACCTGGCCTCGGGGGATGGCAATCGACATGTACAGCGCCTCGGTCGCCGGCTCCCACAGGAGGTAGCCCACCTGGTCATGGAAGGTCTCGATCTCTCCGATCTTCACGATATGGGTGTGGTAACGCAACCCGTAGAACAACTGAGGGCCGTTGGACTGCGGATCGATCGCCACGAGCTCGAAGCGCTCGGAATACCGGCTAGTCTCGGTGCCCCCTGCGACGGGGTGGATGTCGACACCGTCCGTCCCCACCCAGGTACCGGCGAGCGCCGTGAGCGGACCGAGATGGTCGAGCGTGGACGGGCTGGCTTCCTGTTCGGTATAGATGTCGTGGGGAAGGCCAGCGCCGGAGATAGCAGTCATGCTACGGATTCTACGACTGGCACCTATGCCGCGGACAGGATGCTGACAACCTGCCGAGGCGAGTGGGTCTCCGCAGGCGTATTCGATGTGATCCGCCTCGAGCTTCGCTAGGCGAGGTAGTCGCGGGCGACAGCACTCCACATCTGCGTCGAGAGGGTGAGAGAATCCACATCGACCCGCTCGTCGTTGCCGTGGAACATCGCCGAGAACTCCTCAATCGACATTTTGCGACTGAACATGCCGAACCCGTAGGAGGGCACTCCCAGACTCCGGAAGAAGCGTGCATCAGTAGCACCCACCGAGAGCATCGGCAATGTCGATGACCCTTGGTAAAACCGCTGTGCAACACGGTTGAGGCAGTTCCATATCGGGGTCCCGGTCGGTGAACAGGTAGCTTCGTGGACATCGAGCGGCTCGATATCGACCGATGAGGCGAGATCGCCCAAAGCATTGATAAGCATGGCGGAGACCTGATCTGACGACTGCCCGGGCACGGTCCGGATGTCCACGTCGATTATGGCTGTGCCAGGAATAACGTTGGTCTTCTCGCCTGCATGGCATACGGTGGGCGTAAACGTGGTATGCGTCCCCGAGTACGCCTCCCGCGCGAGTGCAAGGGGGAGCCCTTCGCAGGCAGCGTCAACAGCATTCGGGTCGGTCAGGGCGGAAGTCAAGTCATCGCCGAGTTCGAGTCCCTCGACGAATATCTTCCACGCCTCGGGGATCATTGCAGCAGGGCGGTGCTCGGACAACCGTCCGACGACGGTCGCAGCCTTTGCCAGTGCGTTGTCGGTGCCGAACGGACGGGATGCGTGCCCAGGTGTTCCGTGGACGGTGAGCCGGCACCAGTGGGTGCCTTTTTCTGCGACGATGACCGGGAGTCGCACGCCCGACCCGGTTGGTATGGGCACCCCACCGGATTCGGTGATCATCGCGTCCACCCCGAAGAGTTTCGGGTGGTTCTCGGTCAGCCAGCGAGCGCCGTACACGCCGGAAGCTTCCTCGTCGGCGACCGCGAGGAAGAGCAAGTCTCCGGAGAGGGTGCGCCACCTGGTCTCGACCGCAAGGGTGCGGAGAGCGACGGCCATCGAGGCGGTGAGATTGAGCATGTCCACCGCTCCCCTTCCCCACACCCATCCGTCGACCACCTCACCACCGAAGGGATCGCGTCGCCAGAGGTCCTCCTCCACGGGAACCACGTCGGTGTGCCCCATGAGCAATAGGGAGGGGACCTCTTTTCGCGGACGGCTTGCAGCGCGATCGGAGTGGCCGAGGCGCACCAGCAATGAACGGCGGCCGGGATACGGCTCGAAGGACTCCATCTCCAATCCGGGAACGTCGAGGTAATCGGCCAACAACTCGACGTTGCGAACCTCCTGCCCCGACGAGGGCGTGCCGTCGTTCACGCAAGAGTTGGCAATGAGCTGCCGGAGCAGGTCGATCACTTCGCCCTCGATGCAACGCTCTGAGAATGTCATGGAATTGCGGATCCGGACCGGAGGGAGGTCGGCGCTCGCACTACCGTTGGAACCAGGATTGCATGGCCATCGCCAACATGATGTCCCCGGTAATGGCGATGCGCCCTCCCATGAAGGCAGCCGTGCCATCCAGCCGGTTGGCCACCAGGCGCAGGAAGTCGGGCAACCCGATGGTCAATCCGAGCGTCGGCGATTGGAGGGACTCCCCGGACGCAGCAGTGCACTCCTCACCCTTGAGGTTCAGATGGAACGGATACCGTGCCTCGCCAACCGTGATGATCCACTGGATCAGCGCATCCCGGGCCCCGGCCTTGCCGGGGAGGAACCGCTCGGCCATGGTTGCAAATACCCGGTCCAAGACTTGTCTGGCCCCGATACTCTCGATTATCTCGACAAGTGTCTCGTCGGTCACCTGGTCCAAGAGAAGAGCAAGCTGCTCCGGGGTGTGCACCTCCTTCTCCAGGGACTCGAGAAGAGTCGTCGCTGCTGCGCCGTCGACCATGGCTTCCTCCTAGTCTCGGAACCTTCCCCTATCCCGTTACCACCGGTAGATGTTACTCAGGGTAACGAGCCTAGTCAAGGACGTCTTCCCGCAGGATCTCGCTCCCTCGCGGGCCGCCCCCCGATCTGGCGACGAGGGGCCCCCGCACCGATGATCACTCCGATAACCCGTGGGGGGTCTTCTCCCAACCCGATGGGTTGCTTATGGTCTGAAAGAGGGCACGCCAGGCGGCCCAGGAGTGCAAGAGCCAGTAAAAAGGATTCAGCGCCGCGTACCCGATAATTGACCACTCCCGCCTTCGACGCGCCGCCAGGGCGGTGAGCGCCAACATGGCCGCCGTGTCGAGCACCAGGGTGATGACCGACAATTCCACCAGCGCGCCGGGAAGCCGGAAGTTGGGGAGCGGTAGGGCGAAGATGCCATAGAGTCCAGTTGCCAGCATGATCGGATTGAGAAGGAAAGTGATCGGCGTTCCGGCGATGAAAAAGAACAGGCTGGCTACACCCCGCCATCCCGTGCTCCGAAAGAGCCGCACGGGGGACCGGGTATGCACCATGGAGGTGACTATGTAGCCCTTCACCCATCGGGTCCGCTGGCGTACCCAGGGCCACCATGCCGAGCAGGCTTCCTCCCAGGTGGTCGACGAACTGGTGCCAATGGTGTAACCAAGAGCACTTGCCCGGATGCCGAGGTCGGCATCCTCGGTCACGTTCCAGGGGTCCCACCCCCCGAGCTCTCTCAGGACGGACACCCGGAAATGGTTGGAGGTGCCGCCAAGGGGAATCGGCACCCCCAAAGCGTCGAGCCCGAGAAGGAAGTAATCGAACCACATCGAGTACTCAAGGGTGAACATTCGGGTGATGAAATTGAAGGTGGAGTTGAAGTAGTTGAGGCGCGCCTGGATACAGGCCACGCTGTCGGGACTTTCGCGAAATTGGGCGATGATGTCCCGCAACTGCATCGGATCGGGACGGTCCTCGGCGTCGTAGATGACCAGGAACTCGCCCCGGGCCATCTCCAGTCCGATGTTGCACGCGCGTGGCTTGGTCTTAGGCTGCCCCTCGGGCACCAGCACGATGTGGAAGTAGCCGGGCATGGCGAGCTGCTTGGCCGCCTCGATGGTTTCGGTGTCGTCCACCTCAAGCAGGAGGAGTACTTGGAGCCGCGAGCGCGGGTATTCCACGTGGCGCAGGTTCTCGACCAGCCGGGGAAGGACGTTCGCTTCGTGGTAGCAAGGAATCAGCACCGTGTACACCGGCAATTCGTCGTCAGGAACCGGAGCGAGTACCAAGGGTTTGCCATGGGCGATCGTATTGCGCAACCGGGCCTCGGTGTCCTTGCGGACCGCCACCGCTCCGCGCCAGAAGATGAACACCTTTGCCAGAATGCTCCCCGTAAAGAGGATGCTCAGCACCCACAACAATGTCGCCAGCCCTACAAAAGGGTCCCAGGCGGCAATGCCGATCATCACGGCTGCCAGCGTGACCAGCGCCGCCACCTGCGTCAACGACGGTCCGAAGTGTGCCGAATACTCGGGCCGGGTCTGGGTGAGGAAATCGGCCGCTTTTCCCGCCATCGTGCCCGCCGCCGCCAGCGAGGTTGCCTGAATGACATCCCAATCGGTGGTGATCATGATGTCAACCCCGGCGACGTTGAATCTCTCGGTAAGCGCGGCCACAGGGACGGCCTCCGGGTCGGCGCTGGCCACTATCAGGATCCGCTGGCCATCACGCCTGCGGATCCGCCACGGGCACCAGTGCTCGGTGAGCATCTGCGAGAGCACCTGGGCCCCGATCAACGACCGGTCGGGGGGCTCCAAGATGAGATCGACCATCGGCAGGCCCAGGCATTTCGCCCAGGCACTGTATACCGCCTCGCGAGAAGCCAGTGCGTGCGCTAGAAGGATAGTCCCCATCCAGCCGCCTTCGCGAAGATGCAACGATTCCGCTCTACGCGCGGCATCCGGGGCCATGACTCCGCGAGCCACCAGGATCTCCACCATGGCAGTACCTGCACCGGAACAGTTGCCTTGCTCAATGGGCCAGATCGACGTCACCGGCTACCCATTCCAGCGAACGTGTTGCCAGCTTGCTCGAACGAGAACGCCGAAGTGCCCCCGGCAAGATTCCCGTTCTCGTACACCACGAACTCGCTCCCGGAACCCGAAGCGGCGAACTCTGCCACCGGCCAGAAGAGCGTCCCCAGAGCATGATCACCTGACAGAGTCCGGTACACCGCGTCGGACGGGTTCGCCGGGTCCACCACGACCCAGGTCACGTTTCCGGGGGACTCGAGTGTGGATGACCATCCTTGTGAAAAGGGCGCCACCACGCGGTGAAGGTCTATGCCGGTCTCGGGAAGGTCGTTGAACGACCGGTCGTCCACCAGTATGAGACCGCGAGCCGCATGCTCGCGAAGCCACCGTGCCGTGGTGATCCCGTTCACGTCGAGCGCCATCGCGTGGACAGCCTCCCTCGCCGTCGGAGCACCTCCCGGCAATCTCCCCGAAATCAGGCCGATCACGCTGCCTCCGCACGCAAGTGCTATCACCGATACCCTGACCACCCACCCGGCGGCCCGCTCCCACCGGGGCGGAACCAGGACGCTCACCCGGCTCATCTGGGACGCCGCAACCGCCAGAAAAGCCAGCGTATCCAACCCGTAATAGGTGTTCACCGGACCGGTGGGGCCGGTGGTCGCGAGGTTGACCCACAACATCCCGCTCCACTGACCGACCACCACGAATCCGAAAGGAGCGGCCACAGCTTCCCGGTCCCCCCGCCAATGCCGAGCGCCCACACCGCCAGGCCCGCCATTCCCACCAGCACCAACCCGCCCCCCGATACGTCCAGGGCGGACCGCACCGACTCCGACACAGCGACGCCGAGGTGATGATACGAAGGCAGGAGCCCTTCTCCGCTAAGTGCCAGATTGACATGCCGCTGCGAGTAGCGGCCGTCGAACCAAGCGGTGGGACTGCCGGCGATCACCGCGTTGTAGGTCGACCCCCAGGCCCACGCCGCCATCGGAAGGAGGAGAAAAGCCGCCATCCCCCGCCACGTCCACCCTTCCCGCCGGACGAGTTTCACCACCAACGCCGCTCCCGCGCACACCAGGAAGAATGATCCCTCGTACCCCGACATGACTGCAGCGGCGGTCGGCGCCCCGCAGAAGAGCATCACCAGTCCTGGCGAATACGAACTCGGACGTTCCGCCCACCCCATGATTCCGGCAGTAGCGAGGCAGATCGCAGCCACGGTCACTGCGTGGGGCACTGGCACCACCGCGCCGTAGAGCCACGACATCGTGGCCATCATCACGCTACACGCGACCCACCCACCCTGCCTTCCCGCGCCTGCTCGTATTGCGATACGGTATACCGCTACTGTTGCAACCACCGATGAGCCGAGCGATATCAGCGATCCCGCCAGACCGGTTTGCCACAGCCCGCCGAACAGCGAGGGGATCGAGAAGAGCAGAGCCGGTAGCGACAATGATCCGGTGCCCAGCTGGGAGAAGCCCGGGTTGGGCGTGTCCCACAGCCGTCGCGCCACCGTCATCTGGGTCACGGCTTCCGGGAGCCCGTAGATCAGGTGGTGGGCCTCGACCCAACCGGCCATGGCCAGCCCTGCCGCCAGCGACACTGCAGCGACGCTTGCCTCGCCCTTCCACCAGGAGGTCCGACCGCGCTCGGACCCCTCTGTCGACCCGTCGGGCCGTGAGAGAGCGGCAAGAACGGCCCCGTTCACCCCGATCCCCGCGCCTCCGCATTCTCCTCCGCTTCGGCAGCCTTGCGCCGCAAGCGCGCCATCCGGAGCGCCAGCCAGGTAATCCGGGCTGCTACCGCCAGAGCAACCAACGCGATGGCGACCTCCAGCCAGGCGGGAACCCCGCCTCCCGTCTCGCCGGGCAACACCCCTCCTTGCGAGACGGCAGAACCGGTTGCCACCGTGCGCAGCTTCCCGGCGGCGGTGGTGAAAGCGATCTCACCCGACCCGAGGCCGTACCAGCCGCCCGGCAGGTCCAGCACCTCCTTCCCGACCACGGTCAGGAGCGCCCGATCCTTGTCGGCGCCAAGCAGGATCACATCCCGGCCCCCATGATGGAATGCCTCCAGCGCAGCGAAAGGCTGGTCGACCCGGTACCCGGCACCGCCGGGCACCGTCCTGAAGGGCGCCAGTGGGAGGGGCGCACCGAACCCTGCCGCCACCTGCGGAGTCGCCCCGACCACCAACACCGTCTGGAAACTGCTCGATGAGCCAGCCTGGCCCACCTCGACCCGAGGAGCTGCGGGGAGGATCTGGGCCAGAGAGGAGACAACATTCGATGCGGCTTCCAGGGTGTTGTCGTCGACCGATACCAGCTCGACGCCGATAACATTGGCGACATTCTGTGGTGAACGCTCGAAGCCCGGCGGAAGCAACTGCCCTAGGCCGGCGACGAACCCCGATGAGGGATCGATGGTCACCTGCACCGGAATCAACCCCAGGTGGCACACTCCGCCCGGTGGGGAATAGTCCAGTCGGAAAGTGATGTCTTCCACCCGCGAGAGCACGGTTGCGGGCACCGCAGCGGTGATCGACAGTACGCCGGAACCATTCAGGGTATCACTTGCTACGATATATTTGTTGACCAACACGGAAAAAGTTGCGTAGCCGCCGCTGGGCGGGGGCGTATAGGTCGCCTTCAGGTGCACTGCGAGCCGGTCAACGGAACTCCCGAACTGCGCCTGGGTGAGCACGTCGTTGACGGAGGTGGTCCCGACCCCTTCGAGAGTGAGAGTACTGCCCATCTGCGCCAGAGTCACCGTCCTCTCCCCTGCGTTGTCGACGCTATAAGTCGGCACTGCCGGCAGATTGCCTCCCACCACTCCTCCCGCAGCGGGAGCGGTGGCCAGAGCGAGGGCACTCGACCCCACCGTCCGGGATGCGGCTGCCAGCCCAGCTCCGCTTCCCGACACCACCAGTAAGGGTCCCGACCCGACCTGTTCGACCCGCACCTGCCCCGGCGACCCCGGTGGCGCGTCCTCGATCGCGACATCGCGTGTATCGGCGCTCAAAGTCACCGACGAGGGGATCCCTTGCCGGAAGTCGATCCGTGTCTGCCGGCCGTACTGCTGAGCGACGATGGCGGCCACCTGGAGGGCGGCCTCGGCAGCCGTTTCCCGGTCGGCTTCCGGAACGGCAGCGAGTGGGGGCTCCCACACGGTCACCTTCGACACCGACGGTGGCCAGAAAATCGCCTCACCAATCCCTGATATCAATTCTACGACGAATGCGTGACGTATGCGTAAGAGCACAGACTGTGCATGTATCTAATCACTCAGGGACACCAACATCGCGCGCACGGTCCCCAGGCTCGCTGCGCAATCCGGCACCCCTACTTACCGAATTCCTACCTTCCCTTGGGAGAATTCTCACCAGGACCACCTACCCTCGGAGTCCCCCGACCGGCTCTGAAAGAGGTATCCCCGATGGCTCGCTCTACGTATTTCGCCACCCACGCCCGGAGCGCCAAGGCGCTCGCCGTCTCTGTGGGCGCAATCGTCGCCCTCGGTGCCTGCACCCCCTCACCTCGACCCGGCTTTCCCGGTGGGACGAGCGTCGCCCCTGGTTCGGACACCAATTCCACCTCCACCACCGGCACATCGGAGATCATCACCACGCCGGTAAGCCCTGCTGCCATTCCCCTCGGGGACGGGCATGTCTCCGATTCACCCCAGATCGGCTACGTCGACTCCTGTACGACCACGTTCAAGAGAGGCGGTGCAGAGCACGCCGGCCCATGGATCGATACGACCAGCGGCACCTGGGACTCGGAAACCAAGCCAGCCGTCGAGGGATCCGTCTCGTGGCCAAACGCTTCCTATTCGGTGACAACGTCCGGCCCTTCCCGCATCATTTCCACCGTTGACCTTCCGATCGACCACGCCACCGGCATCTTCCCGATTCCAGCGAGCGACCCGGCATACCAGTACGACACCAACCCGAACTCCATAACCGCGCAATCAATCGTGTGGCGCCTCACCCTCAATCCGACCGCCGCTCCGACGCCCCGCTGTACCGGCTTGGGACCGATCGGAGTGCTCGATGACGGTGTTCTCCTCTTCAACGCTCTAGACGCAGCCGGTCGCGATGCCGGGGCCCACGAGGTACTCGATTCCTGCGGTGAGCACCCGGAGAATACGGGGATGCTCCATCACCACAACGTGCCCTCCTGCATCCTCGACAAAACGACCGGCTCGTCCACCCTGGTCGGATACGCCGCCGACGGCTACGGCATCTACGTGGAGCGCGACACCAATGGCAACCTCCTCACCAACGCCGATCTGGATGCATGCCATGGCCGCACCTCGACGGTGATGTGGAACGGAACGGAGCAGTCCGTCTACCACTACGACGCCACACTCGAGTATCCCTACACGGTGGGCTGTTTCCACGGGACTCCGATCAATACCCACGTCGCGGGCTAACCCCGACGCTCTGGAGCTGCATCCCCTTCCCAGCATCCAGCGAGGAAACTCCCACCGGACACTCAGGTTGCCTTAGCAGGTTCCTTACCCTTCCCCCTCATCATGCGATACGTCTACTCACCCCTGACCAAGGAGGTCACCACAATGAAAAACATCCTCACTCCACGGAGCCTGAAGAAGATCGGGGCGTCGATTGCCGTGGCATCCGGACTCGCTCTCGGTTCGGCCGGCATCGCGTCGGCCGTCTCGTCCACCACCTCCGCATCCCAACCGTCCGCCAACTCGCCGGGTGGTTCGGGAGCAACCAACGGCGAGCCGGGAACTGGCGACGCCCAGCGGGCGCTTCGGCCACCTGCCTGTCCCAACGGCGATGCCTGCCTCGGCGGCAAGATCCAGTCGATCACCTCCTCAAACGGTGGATACACAATCATTGTCACCGACCGGGAAGGCTTCTGGCGGACCATCCAAACCGGCTCGTCAACAACCTTCTCCCAGGTGACCCGACCAGTATCCACTCCCTCCTCTGGATCGTCTGGAACGTCCGCATCTTCTCCGGCAACCCCGCCGACCCCGCCGACCCCGGCCGCCCTGGATCCCTCCACCCTCAAAGCCGGTGATTTCGTGTCGGCCCAGGGAAGCGTGGATGCCAATCACACTACGCTCAACGCCTCGTCGGTAACCGAGCACCCTGCCCCCCCGAACGGCCAGCAGGGTCCCGGTCAACAGGGTTTCGGTGGACCCCCGAACGGCCAGCAGGGTCCCGGTCAACAGGGTTTCGGTGGACCCCCGAACGGCCAGGCACCGAGCGGGAGCAGCTCGACGCCCGCCTTCTGAGCAACTTCCTCCTCTCGAGACCGGCCGGTGTGACAACCGGCCGGTCTCTCACATTCCGGCCGGTGCCCCGTCCAGCTCGAATCCGACCACAGCTCCCCCCGCCGGACTCGCCGACGCGAATACCCTGCCCCCGTGTTCCTCGGCTATCTGGCGGACGATTGACAATCCGAGCCCCGATCCCGGCAGGCTCCGCGCAGTATCCGAACGGTAGAAGCGCTCGAAGACGCGCTCGGCTTCCGCGGGTGCTATCCCCGGCCCCCGATCGTGCACCTCGATCCGATTCCGGCGCACCACCACATCCACTGGTGCCCCTGGAGGACTGAACTTGGCCGCGTTGTCTACCAGATTGCCGATTGCTCGCTCCAGGGCCCGTTCTCGTCCGGACACTGAAGATGGCTCCGCCTCCACCGACACCGGATGCCCGGATCGGGCACCGATCCTTTCCGCTACCCGGCGGGCGACCTCGTCCAACCGAACCACCGTCACCGGCTCCTCCCTCCGTCGGTCGGTAGCCAGCTCCACCACCTCGTTCACCAGCTCGGTCAGCTGGCCGATCTCCGTCCCGAGATCCTCCAATAACCGGGTCCTCGCTTCGTCGTTCAACCCGCTATATCGCTGCAGGATCTCCACATTGGAGCGGAGGCTCGTGAGGGGCGTCCGAAGTTCATGACCGGCATCCTCGACAAGGCGCTGCTGCTGCCGGCGTGATTCGGCGAGATCGTCGACCATTCCGATCATAGATCGCGCCAGGCTTCCGACCTCGTCCCTGCGGGCGACATCCCGGCGTGCATCGAGTTCCCCGGTCCCGGCAACGTTCTCCGCGGCGTCGGCAAGCCGCCGCAGGGGCGACGAGATTCGACGGGCGATAAACCAGCCCGCCGCCACTGCAGCTACGGTGATCCCCAACGCCAGCAACGCCAGCCGGGCGCGCAATGACCGAAGGGTGTTCTCGGTCTCGCTCTGGTTCTGAGCCAGTTGGATCGCGCCCCCAGCCGGTCGGGGCACAGTGATCATCCGGTAAGGCACCGTGCCGGCATATTCGGTCTGCAAAGTCGGGCTGCCACCACGTTGGGCAAGAAGAAGATCGGTCTCGCTCACCGGGAGGCGGACCGAGGAGCTGTCCGACTGCACGCCTCCCTGCAGATCGAGCACCTGGACGACCAGAAGATCCAGCAGGCCCGGGCGCACCGGTTGATTTCCCGGGGCGGGAGCGCCGAGAGGAACACCCAGGGCCCGCGAAAGAATGGATGCAGTTTGGTCCGCGGCACCCGCCGGCCCTCCCGGGAGTGCCCCCGGAAGTGTTCCCGCGGGCGGGCGCCCCGCTCGGGCGAGCTGGGCCGCTGCCTGTCGGAGATAGCTGTCGACCGCCGAATTGAGCCGATCGGCGGTGGCAACATATGAGACCGTGGCGGCAATGATCGTCGCTCCAGCCGCCAGAGCGCCGAGTGCCAGCGCCACTTTCATCCGGAGGGTCATAAGCCACCGGGGCTGCGTGGCGAGATAACGTCGGCACGCTGGGTCATTGGTTTCTCAAGCTGTATCCCACCCCTCGCACCGTGTGAATCAATCTCTCCTCGCCAGCCTCCTCCATCTTCCTCCGCAGATAGCCGAAATAGACCGCGAGATTCTTCGAATCGACACCGAAGTCATATCCCCAGATGGTCTCGTAAATCCCCGACTGGGTGAGCACCCGGCCCTCGTTGCGGGCAAGCAGCACCAGAAGGTCGAACTCGGTCTTGGTCAACTCCAGCTCCCGCTCGCCCCTCCACGATCGCCGGGCAGACTCGTCGATGGCGAGATCGGCGACACGGATGCATCCAGGATCCTGCACCTGGGAGCGGCGAAGCAGCGCCCGCACCCGTGCGAGCAGCTCGTCCAAGGAAAAGGGCTTCGCCAGGTAGTCGTCGGCTCCGGCGTCGAGCCCGGCCACCCGATCGGATACCTCGCTTCGGGCAGTCAGGATCAGTATCGGCGTACGATCCCGGCGGGCCCGGAGTTCGCGGCAGACCGACACCCCATCGAGGTATGGCATCATCAAATCGAGGATCATCGCATGGGGTGCGTGGCGCGCCTGGGCGTCGAGGGCTTGGACACCGTCGGGAACCGCTACCACCGAAAATCCCTCCAGATCCAGGGCAAGCGCCACCGACTCCCGGGTCGCCCGGTCATCCTCGGCGACCACGATCACCGGGCGCGGGTCCCTGTCCACGGCGACCACGCCACCAGGCTAATGCCCGATTGCAGAACCGAGCACAACTTCGGGCCAGCTCTTACCGGATTATTACCGTGCGTTGGGCCACTGTCTCACCGCGATGACCGATTGGGGAGGTGCGAAAGCGCGAATCGGCAGCCAGTGGTCACCCCGCAGGAGAATAACCCGTGGGTACTCGGCCCCTGCTCAGCTCACCAGCGACCGGGCAAACCCCTCGAACGAAGGCTCCATCAACGTCTCTGCGACCGGAATCCGCCTGCCGATCCCTCCCCCAGCCAACCGGATGATCGCCGAGGCGCTGTCTCCCTCCTCGAACATGGTTGCCACTGCGCGGGACATCTGCATCCTCTCGCGGGCAGATGTGGTTATCACCTCCAGCTCCCGGCGTAACTCTTCGACCGACCGCGCGTACCGGACCACACCTGCTCGTGCCATCGCCTCCACGTTGACCCGTCCGTGGCCGGGGATCGGCCGGTAGCTAACTACCGGCAATCCGATCGCCAGAGCCTCCATACAGGTGAGCCCGCCCGCGTTCTCCAGCATTGCATCGGAGGCGACCATTAGCGGGGACATGTCGCCCACCCATCCAAACACTACGCCCTTGCCGGCGGGCTCGACCACCTGCTCGACCGCCTTTTGCAGCTTCTGGTTGCGCCCGCACACCACCAAGGGAACAAGGCCCGGGCAGCGGCAAATATCCCGCACCGTGTGGACCACCTCTCCCACACCCCACGAACCACCCACCACCAGCACCAGACGATCGGCGTCCTTCACGCCGAGACCACGGCGCACCACGTCACGGTCCCAGGGGGGGTCGAGATACACCGGACGAACGGTCGGTCCGGTCGTTCGCACTTCTCGGCAGGGCAACGATCGGATGATCGAAGCAGCCGCGTCGTGCAAGCACAGGTTGAGATCGACCCCAGGATGTGACCACGCGCCGTGCGGATAGAAATCGACCACCACCGACGCAGTGGGTGCCTCGAGCTCCCCGCGGTCCCGCAGAGCGCCGACCGCCTGGGTGCAGATGTTGAAAGTCGACACCACCACACTCGGCCGGTTCGCCGCCGCCCACCGGGCCAGATGACGCTCTACCAGCTTCCCGATCGGGGAAAAGGGAGATCGCGCCGGCTTCACCGGGAGCAACCAATGGGAGAAGATGAAGTCGTAGAGGCGGGGCAGCCTCTTGACCGAGAACTCGAACGTTGAGCGGATCAGTGTTCCCAGCTTCCACGGCAATATCTCGCAGAAGTCCATGGTCACCGTGTCGTACCCGGCTCCTTCGAGGCGCCGGGACAGCTCACCAGCTACACCGTCGTGCCCAGCGCCCAACGAGGCAGTCAGGATCAGTGCGGGTCCCGGGAGAACGCCCCGCAGCGCCGAGCCGGCAGGGTGGGTCGAGGCCAGGTCGGAGAGATGGTACGAGTACCGTTCGAATCGACCCACGAAGCGTTCGGACATCTTGGATGGCCACCAGTTCCACCGCCCGAGAAGCGCCACCACGGACGGAACCAGCAAGGTGCGAACGAGGAACGTGTCCAGCAAGATCCCGATGGCCAACACCGTGCCGACTTGGCGGACCTCGGCGTTCGACGAACCCGGATCACCGGAGAAGGCCAGCACCCCGAACGTACCCGCCATCACAAGACCCGCGGACGAAATCGTACTTCCGGTCGAGGCGAGTGCCCGGGCGATCGCCTCGCGGAGCGAGCCACGGTGGTGCTCGTCCCGGATCCGCGACATCAAGAGAATGTTGTAGTCCTCTCCCAGAGCGAGAAGAAAAATGAAAAGAATGAATGGAAGGATGAAGAACACGCCCCCCTGGTGACCGATTCCCATGAAGAGGATCACCGCCACACCAAGTGTGGCGAAGAGCGACAAGGTCACACTCGCGACGAGATAGAGGGGAGCGACGAGACTGCGAAGCATGAGACCGAGCAAGAGGGCGATCACGATCACCACCGCGGGCACCACCCGCCAAAAGTCATTGCCCGATACCTCGCTCACGTCGAAGACGCCCGCCGTCTGTCCGGTCACGCCGGCTGCAACCACGCCGGTACCCCTCGCGGCCTCCGACACGAGGTGCCGCACCGCGGGGATCTCCCGTAGCGCTCCGGTGGAAAGCGGAGCGCCCCCGGCCAAGGTGACTGCGAACTGGACGGTCATGCCGTCCGGAGAGATGTATTGCGAGGTGGTCCGGTATTCGGCATAGGAGAGGGGCAGCACCGAGAAGTCCGACGGCTTGATCACAGGGAGCCGTTGGGGTGGACCCACCAAGTTCCAGAAGTCGGTGAGAAGCGAAGGCGCGATCGGCAACCCCACTGGGTCCAGAGGGCCCAGTACCGCATGGAACAGCGAGGAGTGCGAAAGAGTACCTGCGAAGGTGCTCAACTGTCCGGGGTCACTCCATACCGAATGGCGTAATCGTATGACGATAACCGTCGGACTCTCGCTCTGGCCGGGCCAGTGGGCGGCAAAGGCGGCATCTCCCCGAGCAGCCGAGGATCCGGCGGGAGCCGAAAGTGCCCCCTCGGTGCCGGCAGGCTTGCTCCAGGCTGAAACTGCCGCCAGCGCCCCGAACACGACAAGCCCCACGCACAATGTCGCTACCGGGCGATAGGCGGCGAGGCGTGCGATCCGGTACCAGACGCCTCCACTCTCCGCCGGCCGAGCGTTGCTCGCGCCATCGGCTCCCGAAGCGCGCACCCGTGAGGGCCAGAACATTCGTGGACCGACTGCAGCAAGCAGGGCCGGGGTGAGGGTGAGCCCAGCCACCAACATCACCCCGACCGCCACAGCCAGAGGGACCCCTAGGCTCTGGTACATCCCGAAGGTCGCCAGAAGTAGGCAGAGCAGGGCCAGGATCACCGTGAAAGCCGAAAAGGCGATCGACTCCCCCACTCGCCGCATTCCGATCACCATCGCATCGGAGAACTCGGCCCCTCGCCGCATCTCCTCCCGCACCCGAAGCCCCAGGAAAAGCCCGTAATCGGTGCCAGCACCAAGCACCAATGCGATCAACAGGACTTGTGTCAGGTCGGAGATCTGGATCCCCGCGCCGGGAAGCTCGGCGACCACCCGCTGCGATACCAGAACGGCCACTGCTGCGGGGACGAATATGAGGAGCGGCGCCAATACCGATCGGAACACGATCAACAGCAGGAAGAGGATGAGCAGGGTGGAGACGTCCTCGAGCTCGGTCGCCCGGTGCTGGTTGGCGGCTTGGGCAGCGATGGTATCGGCGATCTCGCCCGCCACGTCGACGTGAAGCCCTACCGGTGCGGTAACCGACGCCGCTGCCCGATCGAGGCGCCCCACCAGGGTGGCGGTATTCGCGCTGGAAAAGAGCGACACATTGCTCTGCACGACGAGCAGATGCGCCTCACCGTCTGCGGAGCTCCCCGCATCGGTGACCTCCTGGACTTGCGGAACCCTGCGGACCGCCGCAGAGACTGCCACCACCGCGCGCTGATCACCGCTCCCGAGAGCACCACCGTCCCGGTGCACCACGATCAGGACGGTCGAGAAGTTCTCGCTCCCGATCGGGCGGGCCAGGGCCAGGGCCCGCATGCTCGGCGCCCCCTGGGGTAGGAGAGCTGCGTCGTTGGCGTTGATCGCCGAGCCGATCGAGGGTAGAAAGAGCACTGAACCGGCAACCACCACCACCCAACCCGCCAACACGGCGAAGCGGTAGCGGACCGCGAAGCGACCCAGACCACCGAAGAATCGGGAGCCCATGTGGCGCCACGGACGCGCTCCACCCAGGTCACTCACCGGAGATCACGCGACACGACCCTGCTCCCGCCATCGAAACCTTGTTGTACATCGGTGCCGACGTGATCGGGCTGTCCCCCCGCCCGTGGCACGCGGCGCGATGCAATTGCCTCGTCCCCTCACTCACGTCCCCTCTTCTCGAACAGCTTCCCACTCACGTTACAGATGACTGGGCGATCAGTCAACGGGTGATTACCCAGAGTAGTTGAGCTCCGACAATCCGATATATGCTACCTGACGTAACATCTATTGATTTTGGCCTTGTGTAGTGCAATATCGTTCAGTATTACCCCCAACGTGCTTGTACTCTAGGTAACACACCGGAATATGCTCCCTGCTCCAAGGCCGGCCATCACCATATGTGGTGCTCGCGATCCTTCCATGAGGTCAGGTGCCCTAGTCTCGGTGCCATGGTCCAATCCGTCTTCCTGCGCGGGATGCGGGCCGCTGACCTCGATACTGCGGTCCGCCTTCATCGGGAAGTGCTTTCCGCCGAGTTCCTTTCATCGTGCGGAGACTCGTTCCTGCGCCGCTACTACCGTGCCTGGATGGACAGTCCATACGGAGTAGCACTATGTGCGGTGGATCGAGAGGACCATGTGGTGGGCCTTCTTCTCGGCTCGCTCGACCCGCCGTACCATTATCGTTCGATGGTGCGTACCGGGGGCGCCGGCATCGTGGTACGCCTCGCGGCCCAGGCCGTCCGGCACCCCACCTTCGGCATGGATCTTCTGCGTACTCGGATGATCAGGTACCTTCGAGCTCTGGCGCGAATGGCCAAGAGATCTCTTGTCGCCAGATTTCGACCCGCCGGGGACTCCTCGCAGGAGCTAGAGATAGGTCGGCCCGGTGGGGAAAAGATCGGCGAGATCACCCACCTTCTGGTCGATCCCTCGTGGCAAGGTGGCGGAATCGGGCGAAACCTTGTGACAACCATGGAAAAGGCTGCCCGGGATGGGGGGATCGATGCCCTCGTGCTGGTTACGCCCCCAGACTCGCCGGCGCGCCAATTCTACGAGCGGCTGGGGTGGAAGGGGGAAGGCGAAGTGACCAGCGCCAGCCAGGAACGCTTCGTGCGGTACCGGTTGGCACTGTGAAGCCTGCCCCCGCGTCCCGCCGGCGTTGCGGTCTTTACCTCCCTAGCCCGAAAGAGCAGTGGGCGCTGGAATCCCGGGGACACCCGTACATCCGGGCGTGGGAGTGACCGCAACCTGGGATGGGACCTGTGGGAGAGGAGGAAGACCCAGTTCTGCTCCGGTAATCGCGTCGGCCATCGCCACCTGGCCGGCGTTGTCGGGATGCAGGTGATCTCCAGAGTCGTACGGCGCGAAGATGGACGTGGGAGTGCACTGGCCGTTGTAGACGTCAGCAACCGTGCTAGCTAGGTCGATCACCGCGTCGAACGCGTGGGAGGTGAGCAGCCATTGATTGATCTGCTCCAGGTAGCTCTGCTCGGTCGGACTCCACGGCTCGGGACCGGCCATCCGCGGAAGCAGCGTCACTCCCACCGCCCGAAGTCCTGCCTGATGGATCTCGCTCGCGATCTGCTGGAGCCCGGCGATCACCTGGGAGCCATCCGCCCCGAAGTAGAGATCGTTGGTCCCGAGGAACACGACGACCGTGGAAACTCCCGATTGGCTGAGCGCGTCCCGTTCGAGGCGATCGATACCCGATGGGCCACCACCGGTCTTCGAAAAGTTACGAGCCGTGTCGGTGAGGGTGTTGGCAGTGATCCCTTCGTTGATGACAGCGCGTTGCTCGTCAAGAGGCAGGGTATCGATCCGTCGTTGGAGCACATCGGTCCAGCGAACAGTGGCGTTGAATCCATCGGTGATCGAGTCGCCGAGGACGACGATGCTGCCATTCGGGTCTCCAGTGGAACGTGCAGGTCCGGCAGAAGAAGAGGTGGTGGTGGTGGTGGTGGTGGTCGGACCGGAGTGGGCGGGCCTCGTCCCCGCCGACCCGGAAAGAGATGCGGTAGCCGCACCGGAAAGCACGTCGACCGCATCGACCCAGCGAGGCCAGGGACTCGCATAGGCGAAAGCCGAACCATCGGGTGCCGTGGTGCGGTTGCCTCCTCCGTTGGCGGTGTAGAAGGATACATCGGGCGTGGTGCAGCAAGGATGAAGCGTGACCGTGTCGGTCCCGCTCACGTATACGCTGATCGCAAGCGCTTCTAGGGGAGTCACGGACATCGCTACCGGGTCGGAGTAGGCAACGCTGCCGACCGGGATCGAGATTCCCGCAGCGTTGTCAAATGTCAGCGGCTGCATCGTTGACGGTACGACCGTTGCCGCCGTGGAATCTACGGCAATGGTGGCAGCGGCGATGAGGAGGGGTTGGTCGCCCAGGAAATTCGAGATCCGTACGCGGACGGAGCTACCCCCGGTTGCCACGGTGGCCACCTCGCGCACCGTAGTATTGGACGCGATGCCGAAGTCCCAGGCCATCGCGGACCCCCATGCTACGTGCCATCGCGGTTGCAAGATCGTCGGCGTGGGGAGATCGGCCGTGGGGGAATGGTTGGGGTGCCGGTCGGTCGATCTGGGGTGGCCGGAAGTAGCCGAGCCCGCCGAATAGCCGGTGACTGCAACGAAGGTCAGCGCCGCCAAGACCACGACCGACCCAATCGCGCCCCATATTCGCCGTCGTCGCACGACATCCTGGGACAAGTGCAGCGAGTGCGGCCGCTTGTCTACACCGTGCCGCACTAGAGAATCTCGTCGCACGAACAATGAAGTGGACTAATGTAAATATGCATGGCTTCGAGCGTAGCGAGTCGGAAAGGTATTCCGAAAGGGTATCGGGTTCTGCTGGCTTGCCCGAGCGACGTTCATGTTTTCGACAGCTTCGTCTACCACTATAAGTGCGTGCACCGAACACGAGGCGGTCACCGCCTGACCACAGAAATGGCATTCCGCTGAAGCCGCGGGCACGCCACGACGCCGCCGCGGGTCCCCCTGCGCATTTCCACTCCCAGCGCAACAGGTGGGACCGGCGGGCACATACCTGGGAAAAGGAGGGTTCGAACGGGTTGGGAAGGGTCGTGGATGCCGTCCTCGAAGCTGCCCCCTGCGAGGGCTGCGACGTCGTTGACCTCGGTACGGGCACCGGGCAGCTCGCTATTCCCATGGCCGAGACCGCCCGGCGCCTGTGGGCGGTTGACATCAGCTCCTCGATGCTCCACCGGCTGTCCGAGTTGGCCAGGGAAGAGGGACTTGACAACATCGTGCCGGTCGAGAGCTCCATCGAGAGCGTGGATTTCCCACCCGCAAGCGTGGACCTCGTTGTCTCGAATTACGCCCTGCATCACCTAGTCGATTCCGACAAACAGAAGTTCCTGAAACGGGCGGCGGTATGGATGAAACCTGGCGGGAGGATCGTCATCGGGGACATGATGTTCGGCCGGGGGACGGACGCCCGGGACCGTGCGATCATCCTGGGGAAGGTCGCGGCCCTCGCTCGTCGTGGCCCGGCAGGTTGGTGGCGCATTGCAAAGAACGTGTTCCGGTTCTCGCTGCGCGTGCAGGAACACCCGGTGAAAGAGAGTACCTGGGCGCGCTATCTGGAGGAGGCAGGCTTCGTGGACCTCGTGTCGGAACGGATCGTCGCCGAAGCCGTCGTCCTGACCGCATCGATGCCGCCACCTTCTGGGGCCAGCCCTCGCGGAGGGCGCGGGTCGACGACCCCCTCCCCGCTCAGATCCCCGGAGGAGCATCGGGACACGACCCCTCGAGGGGGAGAGAAGAGCCCGGACCGAGATATGAGGCCGTCCCCGGGACCGAGCCGTCCGACGCAAGTCTCGATAGCGCTCCCGAGTCCCCACGGGTGATCGCTTCCAGGAAGTCGAGAGTAACGGCAACGACGACGCGTTCATAGGAGTCGGTGGTCGTATACGGCGATAGATGGTCAGCCCCAAGGAGCTGCACGTAATAGAGCGGCGAGCCGGCAGCGTCGTAGATCTGGTTGGAGCAGACAGGCGGATTGATGGTATCGGCGGTTCCCTGGGTGAGCAGGAGCGGGACATGCGGCTGTGCGAAATAGCTCGTGTCGAAACCCGCATACTCAGCGCCGGAGAGAATCATCGCTCCCCGAATGCGTGAGTCGAGACAGCAGCTTCCGGCCGCGACGGCCAGCGACACGTCTCCCCCATCGGACTGACCCGCGACGACGATCTCTGCCGTGTCGATGAGTCCCCGAGCGATTCCGAGTTCTACCGGGGAGCTGGTCAATTGGGAGATGACGAAACGAAGATCACCGGGATGGTACGCGAGATCGGCGCGATCGACTCCGGCGGGGGCGCTCGGATCGGTTCTCGGGTAGAGGGGCTCGGCAACGACGAAACCGGCCTGGACCCACGCGTCGAGTATCGGCTGGTAGCTGGCAGCAGACATGTCGAAACCCTGGGAGAAGACGACCAGGGGGTACGGCCCGTCCGCGACGTCAGGAACCGCGCCGGAGACCTCGGTGCCCGCTGGACCCGACCGGGACGGGTAACGCACGAAGGTGGTGATCACGCGAGCCCGGGGGGCTCCCTCGGCAGGGACGGGGTTCCCAGCCCCGGTCGGTTCCTCCACCGTGATCTGGGTGACGCCTACGGCAAACGGACCGGCGAACTTCGGCGAGGTACTTGGAGCCGATCCCCGATTGCGAGATGCGAGCCCGGACATATGGGGCCCTCGACCGCCAGAGCTAATGGAGTGCCAGGCGAGGGAGGTGAGTGCTCCGAGGACGGCAACACTAATGGCGGTAACGACCACCCGACGCACCAGGAAGCGGCGGCGGCTGGTACTCCGGTAGGCACGGGGGGGCGAAGCGCGCGGGCGTGCGTGGAGGCCACTGCCCGGTGGTGTCATTGCCCGCGATGCTAGCGGTGGGTAGGGCTGAGCTCAGCGCGCGGTCACTGGGCCGCGAGGATCGCCTGGGCAGCCGCCAAGCGGGCAACCGGCACCCGGAAGGGCGAACAACTCACGTAGTCAAGCCCGGCATCGGCGAAAAAGGCGATCGATTCGGGATCGCCCCCGTGCTCGCCGCAGACCCCCAGCTTGAGTTTCGGCTTGGTGGCCCGTCCCCGCTCCCCTGCGATCCTGACAAGCTCCCCGACCCCCGCGATGTCCAGAGTCTCGAAAGGGTTCCGCTTGAGCAGTCCCTTCTCCAGATAGGCGTTCATCATCCGCCCCTCCACGTCATCACGGCTGAACCCGAAGGTCATCTGAGTTAGATCATTGGTCCCGAACGAGAAAAAGTCGGCGAACTCGGCAATGGCGCCCGCCTGCAAAGCTCCCCGGGGCGTTTCGATCATGGTGCCGATGGTGACATTGGCTTGAACGAGCGCCTGAGCTCCTCGCTCCGCCGCCACCGCAGCGATTGCCTCTTCCACCCAACCCCGCGCCAGCTCCATCTCTTCGGGCGTGACCGTCAGGGGGATCATCACCTCGACAATCGGGTTGCCTCCGGCCGCCGCCCGGTCGGCTGCAGCCTGCATGAGGGCAGTGACCTGCATCGCGTACAGCCCCGGCTTCAATACGCCGAGACGCACACCCCGGGTGCCGATCATCGGGTTCTGCTCACGCCACGATTCCGCCGCCCGCAGAAGCTTCTCCTCTTCCGGCGACAGCCCCTCGGTGGCCTCCTTGATCCGGAGAGACTCCACGTCGGGAAGGAATTCGTGGAGTGGAGGGTCGAGGAGGCGGACCGTCACCGGCAAGCCGTCCATCGCCTCCAGGATCGCCTCGAAATCGGACCTCTGCGCCTCGCGCAACTCCTCCAGCGCAGCAGCCTCTTCTTCGTCCGTCTCGCTGAGGATCATCCGTCGAACGATCGGCAGGCGGTCGTCTCCCAGGAACATGTGCTCGGTGCGGCACAATCCGATGCCCTCCGCACCGAAGGCGCGCGCGTTGGCAGCATCCGGACCGTTGTCGGCGTTAGCCCGCACCGCCAGCTTGCCTGCACGGATTTCATCTGCCCACGATAGGATCGTCTTAAGATCTTCTGGCGCCTCCGCGGAGGACAAGGGTACCTCCCCGATGACGATCTCCCCTGTGGTCCCGTTGATGGAGATGGGGTCCCCTTCCACCACCCGCCGCCCGTCGGGCACGGTGAACGCCTTCCCATCGATCTTGACCGCATCGGCACCCACCACGGCCGGCTTGCCCCAGCCACGGGCAACGACCGCCGCATGGGAAACAAGGCCTCCCCGCGAGGTGAGAATCCCCTGCGAAGCGATCATCCCATGCACATCCTCCGGCGAGGTCTCCGAACGAACCAGGATCACCTGGGTCCCCTGCTCGGCGGCGGCGGCAGCATCATCGGCGGAGAAATAAGCGTGGCCGACGGCCGCGCCAGGCGATGCCGCAAGTCCCCGGGCCGCCACGTCCACCGAGGCAACAGCGAATTGCGGGTGGAGGACCTGGGACAGATGGTCTTCGGTCATCCGGAGAAGTACTTCCTCTCGGGCAAGCCCAAGATCGGACGGCGAACACATTTCTACCGCCATGCGGAGGGCGGCCACTCCGGTCCGCTTGCCGACCCTGGTTTGGAGCATCCACAGCTTGCCCTGTTCGATGGTGAATTCGGTGTCGCACATGTCGCGGTAGTGGCTTTCCAGCCGGGCGAAGATCCCCATTAGTTCATCGTAAACCGATGGGAAGCGCTCGGACAGTGCCGAGAGGGGCAGGGTATTGCGAATGCCGGCCACCACGTCCTCGCCCTGGGCGTTGATCAGGAAGTCCCCGTACGCACCCTTCGCTCCGGTAGCCGGATCGCGGGTAAAGCCCACGCCGGTTCCCGAATTGTCGTCGCGGTTCCCGAAGACCATTGACTGCACATTGACCGCGGTACCCAGGTCGTGGGAGATCTTCTCCCGGTTTCGGTAGGCGATGGCCCGGGGGCCGTTCCAGGAGCGGAAGACCGCCTCGATCGCTCCATGGAGCTGGTCGGCAGGATCTTGGGGAAAAGGAGCCCCGGTCGCCTTTTCCACCACTTGTTTGAAGGTGAAGATCAAGTCGCGTAGGCGCTCGGCCGGAATCTCGGCATCCGATCCGACACCTGCCTGCTCCTTGGCGGCCTCAAAAGGACCGTCGAACGACTCACCGGCGATCCCCTGGACGATCCGTCCGTACATTGAGATGAAACGCCGGTAGGAGTCATAGGCGAAACGCTCGTCGGAAGTCTGCTTGGCCAGGCCCTCCACCGATTCGTCGTTCAGGCCGAGGTTGAGGACGGTGTCCATCATTCCCGGCATGGAGAACTTGGCCCCCGACCGAACCGAGACCAGGAGCGGGTCGGCGGGGTCGCCGAGAACCTTGCCCATCGACGACTCCAGGCGAGAGCGGGCAGCGGCCACCTCGCCGTCGAGAGCTGCCGGCCAACCCCCCTGCATGTAGGCTCGGCAGGCCTCGGTCGAGATGGTGAAGCCATGAGGAACCGGGAGGCCCAGCACGGAGGTCATCTCGGCCAGGTTGGCCCCTTTGCCTCCTAGGAGGTCCTTCAGCTCCTTGGGGGGGCGTTCATGGGCGTGCGCGAAGTCGAAAACGAAGGGCATCGCCCCAGGTTAGTGACTCCGAAAGACCTGGCCCAGTTGGCAGATCACGTCCGATCCCGATCAGGCGCCCCAGCCCAATCGACCCCGAACCTCGCCCACGACCTCATCGATGGGAACCCGGACCTGTTCGGTGGTGTCACGCTCACGAATGGTGACGCAGCGGTCCTCCAGGCTCTCGAAGTCGATAGTCACCGCCAGCGGGGTACCGATCTCGTCCTGGCGGCGATACCGCCGTCCGATCGACTGGGTCTCGTCGTAGTCGCACATGAAGTGAGGCTGGAGAAGGTCGAGCACCTCGCTCGCAACCGGGGTCAACGTATCCTTCTTCGACAGAGGTAGGACCGCCACCTTGTATGGGGCGAGCTCAGGATGGAGCCGAAGGACGGTGCGAGGCTCGCCGCCTATCTCGTCTTCGGCGTAGGCGGCAAGCAGGAACGCCATCATGGCACGGGTGGCACCGGCCGCCGGCTCGATGACATGGGGAACGTAGCGTTCCCCGGTGGCCTGATCGAAGTACTCCAGCTTCTCGCCCGATGCCTTCGCGTGGGCCTTGAGGTCGAAGTCGGTCCGGTTGGCGATTCCCTCGAGCTCCCCCCACCCCCACGGATAAAGGAACTCCACGTCGGCGGTACCGGCCGAGTAATGGGAAAGCTCGTCGGCGTCGTGGTGGCGCAGCCGGAGCATCTCATCGGGGATCCCGAGCCGCTTGTACCAGCCGAAACGCTCTTCTAGCCAGTATTCGAACCACTTCTTGCCTTCCTCCGGAGGAACGAAGAACTCCAGCTCCATCTGCTCGAACTCGCGGGTGCGGAAGACGAAGTTCCCCGGAGTGATCTCGTTCCGGAACGACTTTCCCATCTGGGCGATGCCGAACGGCGGCCTCTTGCGAGTGGTATTCAGTACGTTGGCGAAGTTGACGAACATCCCCTGTGCGGTCTCCGGACGAAGGTAGGCCACCGACCCTTCGTCCTCCACCGGTCCAGCGAAGGTCTTGAACATGAGGTTGAATGCTCGGGATTCAGTGAGATCGGTTGATCCACATGCCGGGCACACCGGCGTACCTCCCTCCCCATTCGGGTCGGCACCCATTCGCGGGAGCTGGTCCTCGCGCCAGCGCTCCTTGCACTTTCTGCAGTCGACCAGCGGGTCGGTGAAGTTGGCCAGATGTCCGGAGGCCTCCCAGATCCGGGGACTGGAGAGGATGGCCGCATCGAGGCCCACCACGTCGGTACGCATCTGGACCATCGAGCGCCACCAGGCGTCCTTGACATTGCGGAGCATGAGCACGCCAAGCGGGCCGTAGTCGTAGGTAGAGCGAAATCCGCCGTAGATCTCGGCAGAGGGATAGACGAAGCCCCTCCTCTTGGCGAGGTTCACCACGCGTTCCATTAGATCTTCGGTCGGCGGCATGGCTCTTCAGGATAGCCGGGCGGGAGCCAGCGGCCCGATGACCGGGAACTGGATCACGCTCCTTCCACCAGTTGAATGCTGCGAAGGCGGGCTTCCAGATGGTGCTCCATCGCCTCGGTGGCGAGGTGCCGCACCTCCCCCACCACCCCGGTGGGAATCTTTTCGGCTAGCACCCCGGCCAAGCCGCCGGAGACAATTCGCTCCATCACTCCGCGCGCCTCCTCGGAAATCGCCGCACCGCGCCGGCAGCTCCGACACAACGCCCCTCCCTCCGCCGGATCGAATGCAGCCAGGGGCGGTGCCGATCCGCACCCGGCACACACGTCCATCACCAGACCCACCCCGTCGGCCGCCAGCGCCTTGAGGAAGAAGGCGGGGACCACCATCGGGGAGTCACACGTCGACAGGGTGGACAGAGCCCGGAGCAGCATCACGTACATCTCCGTGTAGACGGCCCCCTCCTGGAATATCCGGTCGGCTACCTCGGCGATGGCAGAAGCGGCCGACAGCTTGCCCAGGTCCTCGCGCAATGGACCGAATGAATCGAGAACCTCGACCTGGGTGACGGTATCCAGATTGCGCCCTTTCCACAGGAGAAGGGACACGTAGCTGAGCGGCTCCAACCGTGCTCCGATCCGGCTCCGGGTGCGGCGAACACCTTTGGCCACCGCCCGGACTTTTCCATGGTCCCGGGTGGCGAAGACGACGATCCTGTCCGCCTCGCCCAGCCGGTAGGTGCGCAGGACCACACCCTGGTCACGGTAATGGGCCACTCCCCTTTGATACATGGCGCGCCAGCGAGGGGCGCGGATGGTGGAGGGCGTCAGCCCGACTGCACCCCCACTGCCCGGTCGAGAAGGTCCTCACCTTCCAGCTTGTGGAGCACCGCGCTGCCAGTGGCAGGACTTCCCGCCTCCCGGCGACTCACATGGAGGAGGGTGCGTCCGTCTCTGACCATCCGGTGAAGCCGGCCGTGAACGAAGCTCCACGCTCCCATATTCTCTGGTTCCTCCTGGAGCCAGACAACCTCGCCCGCCCGCGGGTAACGCCCGAGGACCGCTTCCACCTCTGCCTCCGGCCACGGGTAGAGCTGCTCCACTCGCACCACCGCCACCTGTCCCTGCCGGCCGGCAGCATCCCGGCGCGATATGGCGTCGTAGGCCACCTTCCCGCTGCACAGGACCACCCGTTGGACCGACTCGACAGGGGCCGCGGTGGGCAGCGAAGCGGGGGCCGCGGTGGGCAGCGAAGCGGGGGAGGCTGGATCATCGATCACCTCGCGGAACGATCCTTCAGTCAGCTCGATCACCGGAGAGCGCGCCGCCCGTGCCCGAAGCAGCGACTTGGGCGACATCACCACCAGGGGCCTCCTCCAGCCCGCCTGTGCCCGCGCCGCCTGTGCCCGGAGCAGATGGAAGCACTGTGCCGCGCTGGTCGGGTTGACCACCCACATGTTGTCCCCCGCTGCCAGGTTGAGGAACCTCTCCAATCGAGCCGAGGAGTGGTCGGGTCCCTGTCCTTCATAACCGTGGGGAAGCAGCAGGATCAGTCCAGACTCCTGGTCCCACTTCTCCGCAGCGGCGGTGATGAACTCGTCCACCACCGTCTGGGCGCCGTTGATGAAGTCGCCAAACTGAGCCTCCCACGCCACCAGGGCATCGGGATGACCAACCGAATAGCCGTACTCGAACCCCAACCCGGCGAACTCCGACAGCGAGGAGTCGAAGACGAAGAACCGGCCGGGTCCCGATGACACCGGCCCGGAACCTGTCGCGATCCTGTCGGCCACCGCGTCCAGAGCGCACAGAGGGCTGTACTCCTCCCCGGTCTGGTAGTCGATCAATACTGCATGTCGATGGCTGAAGGTGCCCCTCCGGGTGTCCTGACCGGCCAACCGGACGTCCTTGCCCTCCAGGAGCAGAGTCCCGTAGGCGAATGCCTCGGCCAAGCCCCAGTCGACCAGTCCTTCCGCGTAGAGCTTCCCCCTGCCTTCTAGCTGTCCCACCAGCTTTGGATGGGCGGTGAACCCATCGGGAATGCTGCTCAGGTGGTCGGCAAGCACATCCAGAACGATCGGATCGACCCTGGTGGTCACCGCAGGCACCGGGATCAGCGGCACCGGCGCCGGGAGCGTGCCCAACTCAGGCGGTGCCGAGGAACGGGTGACGTCGAGCGCTCGCTGGAGCTTGGCCTGGAAATCGTCAAGTGCCTTCTCCGCCTCTTCCATGGTGAGGTCACCGCGGCGTACCAGCGCCTCGGTATAGAGCTTGCGAACCGACCGGTGGCGGTCGATCTTCTCGTACATCTGCGGTTGGGTGTAGCTCGGCTCATCGCCCTCGTTGTGCCCGAATCGTCGATAGCACACCATGTCAATGACTACGTCCTTGTGAAAAGCCTGGCGGAAAGCAAACGCGAGCTTCCCCACCCTCACGCAAGCCTCGGGATCGTCGCCGTTGACGTGGAAGATCGGGGCCTGAACCATCTTGGCCACGTCGGTCGAATAGACCGACGACCGTGCTGCCGCGGGATCGGTCGTGAAACCGACCTGATTGTTGATCACCAGGTGAACCGTTCCGCCGGTCCGGTATCCCTTCAGCCCGGACAGGTTCAAGGTCTCGGCAACGACCCCCTGCCCGGCAAAAGCCGCGTCTCCGTGGACCAACACGGGTAGGACCTTGTCTATCGCCTCGTCGACAGGGGCGAAACCGCGCAGGATGTCCTGGTGGGCGCGCGCCATCCCCTCCACCACCGGGTCGACCGCTTCGAGGTGCGATGGGTTGGCTGCCAGATGGACCTGGAGGCTCGCTCCCGACCTGCCGGTGAACTGCCCCAGGCATCCCTTGTGGTACTTGACGTCGCCGGACCCCTGCACCGTCTCCGGGTCCAGGTTCCCTTCGAACTCAGCGAACATCTCTTCATATGACTTGCCAACGATGTTGACCATGACGTTCAAGCGGCCTCGGTGGGCCATCCCCATGACACACTCGTCCATGCCCGCTTGTGCGGCTTCATCGAGTATCCCGTCGAGCAGGGGGATGGCCGACTCTCCGCCCTCGAGCCCGAACCGCTTCTGCCCTATATATCTGGTATGGAGGAACCTCTCGAAAGCCTCGGCGGCATTCAGCCGATCGAGAATGTGAAGCTGCTCGTGGGTCGTGAGGCCGGTGGACACTCCTTCCACCTCGCGTTGGATCCACTTCTTCTGAACGGGATCCTGAATATGCATGTACTCGATGCCCGCTGTGTGGCAATACGCGTCGCGCAACATGTCCAGGGTGTCTCCGAGGCACTGGTAGCGATGGCCCTTGGCGTCTTCGATGAGGAAGGGGCGCTCCAGATCCCATACGGTGAGCTCGTGGGTGGCCGGATCGAGTTCGGTGTGCATCGGGGGAGGCTGGGTGGCCAGAGGATCGAGGTGGGCGATCAGGTGACCACGGACTCGATACATGTTTACGAGGTTGCCGAAGTGGATCTGCTTGAGCGCGGCCTGCTCCGGGCTGGCGGCGGGAGAGGTGTCCCGTTCCCATTCCATCGGACGGAACGGGGCACCCATCGAGGAGAACACTTCGTCGTAGAAGTCGCGCTCTCCCAGGAGGAAATCGTGGACCCTCCCGAGGAAGATACCCGACTCCGCGCCCTGGATGATCCGGTGGTCGTAGGTGGAGGTGAGGACGATCGATTTCGAGATACCCATCGACGCCAGCACCGCAGGATCGGCGGCCTGAAGCTCCGGCGGATAGTCAATAGATCCTGTTGCGATAATAGCTCCCTGTCCGGGCATGAGGCGCGGAATCGATCCCGCCGTTCCCAAGGTGCCCGGATTGGTGAGGGTCACCGTCACGCCAGCAAAGTCGTCGACCGACAGCTTGTTCGAGCGAACCTTTCGGATCAGCTCCTCGTAGGCCATCACGAATCCCCGGAACCCGAGAGTATCGGCGTCCTTGATGCAGGGCACGAGCAAGTTGCGGGATCCGCCCGCCTTTTCCACGTCCACCGCAAGGCCGAGACCCACGTGCTCGTGGCGAACGACCCCCGGAGTGCCCCGCCCATCCATGTCCTCCAGGAAGTGCGAATTCAGCGCCGGCACGTCCACCAGCGCGCGGACGATGGCGTAGCCGATCAGGTGGGTGTAGCTCACCTTCCCGCCCAATGTCTTGGCCAGGTGCTTGTTGAGGAGGGCGCGATTCACCTCAAGGAGCTTGGCGGGAATCGGCCGGATACTGGTAGCAGTGGGCACTCCCAGGCTGGCGACCATGTTGGTGACGATCCGGGCGGCGGCACCTCGAAGAGGAAGGGCCGGTTCCCCGGTAATCGGGCGCTCAAGCCCGGGGGTTGCCGGCGGCACATAGTCTTCGAAGAATTCACGCCAACTCTCCCCCACCGACGCCGGATCGCGCCGGTACTCCAGATC
>JAKAWH010000002.1:14638-39673 GCA_021817065.1 Actinomycetes bacterium | reverse complement strand
AACAGCTCGGCCGAGCCGGCTTTGCGTACAGGCACCTCCGCAGGATTGGCCACATCGGATGGGTTCGCGCTGGTCATCGACCACCAAACTAGCGGCATTCCCACTCAATCCACTTCTCGTCACTGCCGATATCACCTTGTGGCCAGAGGACCGCAGGAAAGCCGGGCAGTCGAACGCATCGTGGAGCCCGGTAGCTCCGCAGCGTGTGCATCGTGCGGAGAACCGGTGAAATTCACTGCCAAGACTCGCTCCCGCCAGGTGATAGCGAATGTCTACGAGAGGGGATCCTGGAACAGGGTCGAACACTTTCATCTGGACTGCTACCACCGCGATGGCGAACCCTACGGTCGACCCGCTGCCTGAGTAACGCCTACCCCACCTGCCCTCAGGCACCGGGAGGACCACGACCTGGCGAAGCCTCCTTCCCCCACGGGAGGCTTCGCACGGGTCTTTTTCCGGGGGCGCTCACCGAACGAGGTACGGTAGCGCGCGATGCCCTCGCCGGTACGTCCTACACGGGTCACCTGTGCCTTCCGCTTCGAAGCAGCTCACCACCTTCCCCTACATCCCGGCAAGTGCCACGGCCTTCACGGCCATGGTTACCGCATGGAGGTCACCGTGGAAGGGGACCTCCGTCCCGATGGAATGGTCCTCGATTTCAGCGAGATCGAGGAGGTGGTCGGGCGGGAAGTGATCTCCCGGTGGGATCATCGCCTCCTCAATGATCTGGTCGACAATCCGACCGCCGAAGTCCTGGCGTGGGAAGCTTTTGACAGGCTGGTGACAGCGGGACTGCCGGTGCGGACGCTAATTCTCTGGGAAACGGCCGATTCCCGGGTGGAGGTCGGTCGGTGAGGAGAGGGCTGGTCGTGCTCTCAGGGGGACTTGACTCCACAGTCTGCATGGCAATCGCCGTCGAGGACACCGGTTCCGCCCCGCTGGCTCTCACCTTCGACTACGGCCAGCGGACCCGGCGGGAACTGGCCCGAGCCGCTGAAATTGCCGCCCATTTTGGCTCGGAGCACCTGGTGGTTGGCCTCGACATGCGCGCCTGGGGCGGGTCGGCCCTCACCGACAGTGCCATCGAAGTGCCTCTCGCCGCTGGAGGACCGAGCGGGCATGACCCCGCCATCGAGGTACCCTGCGCGCAAGCGGGTCCCCCCGCTGCCGGGAACCGCAGTTCGATCCCGGTGACCTATGTTCCGGCCCGAAACATCATCTTCCTGTCGGTCGCCATGGGCGTAGCCGAAGCCCGTCACCTCGACGCGATCTACATCGGGATAAATGCCCTGGATTACAGCGGGTACCCGGACTGCCGCCCCGAGTTCGTCGAGGCATTCAAGCAGGTCGCCGCAGTGGGCCAGAAGCGGGGAGTCGAGGGCAACCCGGTGGACATCCGCACTCCCCTCATATCGATGACCAAGGCTGAGATCGCCGCGGAGGGTACCCGGCTCGGTGCCCCCCTCTCCCTCACCTGGTCGTGCTACCTCGATGCCGAACAGCCCTGCGGAGCCTGTGAATCCTGCATCCTGCGCGCCAAGGGCTTCGCGGAGGCTGGCCTCCCCGACCCGGGGGTGGCGTCGTGAAAACCCACGAGGCTGGCCTCCCCGACCCGGGGGTGGCGTCGTGAAAACCCACGAGGCTGGCCTCCCCGACCCTTCCCACCCGACCTGCGAAATGGCCGGCGACATCTACCTGAGCGAGATCTTTTCGGGCATTCAGGGCGAGGGCCACTACGCCGGTTATCGCCAGGTCTTCCTCCGGTTGACCGGCTGCACTCTCCGCTGTGCCTACTGCGATCAACCTGAGTCGCTGGAACTTCGCCCGGGCGATTGCCGAATCGAGTGCACCCCGGGAATCCGCGACTTCGCCCACATGGAAAGTCCTATCCCGGTGCCCGAAGCCGACAAATGGGTGGATGCTCTGATGGCATCCGCACCCCACCACTCGGTATCGGTGACCGGAGGTGAGCCACTAATGCAATCGGGAAGGTTGGCCCGCCTCCTCCCCCTATTGAAAGAAAAGGGCCACCGGATCCACCTGGAGACCAGCGGCGTCCTGCCGCAGGGTCTTGCCCGGGTGATCTCCTGGGTCGACGCGATCTCGATGGATCTGAAGCTCTCCAGCGCCGACCGCCAGGAGATCGACCTATCGGTCCACAGAAGCTTTCTGGACGTCGCCCTCGGGTCGCCTCACCAACCTCACGTCTACGCCAAAGCGGTGATCGCAGCGGAAACGTCGGCCACGGAACTCTGTGCTGCGATAAGGATGGTGGCCTCCGCCGGACCCGATATGGAGGTATTCCTCCAGCCGGTGACACCCCACGGGCCGGTGACCGCTATACCATCTCCCGCCCACATGCTCGCACTCCAGGAAGCTGCGCTTCGGGTTCATCCCCATGTCCGCGTGCTACCCCAGACCCACAAGCAGATCGGGCAGCTCTGAGGCTGGCTGCGAAGCCTGGAGGCAGAATCCAGATCGGGCAACGCTGAGGCGTGGTGGCAACTGCTCTTCGGCCGGGCATATCAGGCAGAACCGAGATCAGCTAGGCGTGAACGTCGACCTTGCCCTTGTCCGAATTGGCCAGATTGACCTCGGCAGACCCGAACGCTGCATTGAAAAAAGTCCCCTCCCCATTCCCGCTGGTCTCGCCAGGGAAGGGGGCAGCGTTGCCTTGCACGGGCGGGACCGGAGCGGCTGGATCGATCAAGCTCCGCTGAGTCATGCCCGGAGACGGCTGCCCCAGGTAAAGCTCGGCGTCCTGCAGCGCTTGGATCGCCAAACCGTCAACCCCGGCGATGAGAGCACTCTCCTGTGTAGCGGTCGGGGAAATCCATTTTCCCTTCAACCTCCATCTTCTCGGTCCCACCTATGTGGACCGTACCTCTCAGTGTACCTCATACAGCGGAGTGTCAGGCGGGGCAACCGGCGCGGGAAGCTGCGCTGGCGGACGAAGCCAGGCCCACCCCCCATCGTGGGGCGATGGTAGTCGATTGGCTCCGGCGCTACCCGGAGACCTAGAAACGATCCGATGTACCCGGGAGCCAATGCCGCCATCCATCCGGACAAGCCCGCCCTGGTAATGGCCTCCACCGGGGAAACGGTGACCAACCTCCAGCTCGACCAGCGCTCCAACCGCCTGGCCCGCCTCCTTGCCGACCGGGGCCTCGTGCCGGGGGACACCATCGCCCTCTTCATGGAGAACCACCCGCGGTTCCTCGAAGTCGCCTGGGCTGCCCAGCGCTCGGGGCTCTTCTACACCCCGATCAGCTCACGCCTCACCGCCGACGAGGTCGCCTACATCGTCAACGACTGCGGCGCCCGCACACTGGTCACCACCACCACCCTCGGAAACGTGGCTGCCGAGCTGCCCGCCCTCGCCCCCGGAGTGGAGAGCTTCCTGATGTGCGGCGCCGGTCGCAGATCCGGTCCCGATGCCGGTCTCCCCGAGGCGCGAGCGGGAGGGCCCCACCCCGATGCCATCCTCCCCGCCGGGTTCGAGAGCTACGAAGTCGCGGTCTCCCGCTTTCCCACTACGCCGGTCAGGGACGAGTGCGAAGGCGCCGATCTCCTGTACTCCTCAGGCACCACCGGGAGGCCCAAGGGGGTCAAGCTGGCCCGTGAGCCCCGGCCGGTAGGGACCCCGGACGCGGTGGTGATGCTGGCGAAGTTTCTCTACGGTGCCGGCGAACGAAGCGTCTACCTCTCGCCGGCCCCCCTTTACCACGCCGCACCCTTACGTTTCACCATGGCGTTCACCCGCTTGGGCGCCACCGTGGTGATCATGGACCACTTCGACCCCGTCGAGTTCCTTTCGGCCATCGAGAATTACTCGGCCACCCACACCCAACTGGTGCCCACCATGTTCGTCCGGATGCTGAAGCTGGACCCCGCAGTGCGTAAGCGCTACGACCTCTCCAGCCTCACCTGCGCCATCCACGCCTCGGCACCCTGCCCCGTCGAGATCAAGCGGGAGATGATCGATTGGTGGGGGCCGGTGATCTACGAATACTACGCAGGCACCGAGTCCAACGGATTCGTCGCCTGCGATTCGAAGGAGTGGCTCGCCCACCCGGGAACGGTGGGAAGGTCGCTGGTAGGAGCGGTCCACATCCTCGACGACGCCGGCGCCGAGGTCCCCACCGGCCAGGACGGCACGGTGTACTTCGAGATGGAGGGAATGGGTTTCGAGTACCTGAACGATCCCGACACGACCGCATCGTCCCGCGATGTGCACGGGTGGACCACTCTCGGCGACGTCGGCCACCTGGACCGCGACGGCTATCTCTACCTCACCGACCGCAAGGCGTACATGATCATCTCCGGGGGGGTGAACATCTACCCTCAGGAAGCCGAGAACATCCTGGTGACCCACCCGGCGGTGATGGACGCGGCTGTGTTCGGGGTCCCCGACGACGAGATGGGCGAGGCGGTCAAGGCGGTGGTCCAACCGGTGGATCCGGGCGTGCTCGCCTCCGCCGAGGCGCGCGACAAGCTCGCCGGCGAGCTGATCGACTGGTGCCGGGAGCGCCTCGCCCACTACAAATGCCCGCGCTCGGTCGAGTTTGAGGCCGAGCTCCCCCGCCACGCCAATGGCAAGCTCTACAAGCGCGTCCTGCGGGACCGATACTGGACTGGCCGCGAGTCGAATCTCGTCTGAACCCCCGGGCTCCCCCAAGAGCCCGCGCCCGTCCGGGAACCCGACCGGCTGCACGCACCGCCGTCCCGAGGCCCGGCAGGACTAAGCGAACAGCGTGTCCTCCACCGCTCTGCAAAAGGCGTGGTATAGCTGGCTGTGCCAACTCTGCACCTGAGCGGTCGCGCGGGCAGGAGCCCGGATCACCACGTCCCCCAGCTCCGACAGCGGGCTGTCGGCCTCGCCGGTCAACACCACCACCACCATGCCTAGGGCCGCCGCCACCAGCGCGCAATTGCGCACGTTCTTGGCGTTGCCACTTGTCGATATGGCCATCAGGACATCGCCCGACCGCCCGAGAGCCACCAGCTCCTGAGCGAACTGGATATGTCGTAGATCAATATCGTTATCCACGGCGGTGGCGAGCACCGGATCGGCTCCGAGCACGATCGCCCGCAATCCTGCCTGCAGGTTCTCGGCGAGCTCCTGGCCAGCCGGGAGGGAGGTGAGCGCCTCTACAAGGGCAGGAGCGAGGGGACGCGGCTTCTCGAAAGACTTCTTCAGCTCCCCGGCAATGTGCAGGCAGTCGGCAAAACTGCCCCCATTCCCGGTGAGGAAAAGGGTGCCCCCTGCGTCCAGGCTGGCCACCACCGAGGCGGCCGCGGCAATGAGAGCGGGAACTGCATCTCCCAGCTCGGGGAAGTCCCGGGCCAGCGCTTCGATCGCCGAGATGTCGACGGGAATCTCCGGCCTATCCATGGCCACCGAGCATACGGGCTAGCGTCGGACAGGCGGGCTGGTGGGATCCGCGCCCAAGATGGACAGCGACACGATCCAAGGAGCAACGGCGATGCCAGGAGGAACTGCAGGAACGCAGGGACAGAGTTTCGGTACACGAGCCACCCTGCAGGTGGGCAACAGGCAGTACGCGATCAACCGCCTGGCGCCACTCGGGGCCGAGCGGCTCCCCTACTGCCTCAAGGTGCTGCTCGAGAACCTGCTCCGCAACGAGGACGGGGTGAGCGTCACCGCCGAGGACATCCAGGCCCTCGCCGGGTGGAACGGGGGCGGCGAGCGGGAGATCGCGTTCTCGCCGGCCCGGGTACTGATGCAGGACTTCACTGGAGTCCCGGCAGTAGCCGATCTGGCCGCCATGCGTGACGCGATGGTCGCATGGGGTGCCGATCCGGAAAAGATCAATCCGCTGGTGCCCGCCGAGCTGGTCATCGACCACTCTGTCGTGGTGGACTACTCCGGCGCGGAGGACTCCTTTTCCCGGAACGTGGCCCGCGAATTCGAGCGGAATGTGGAGCGCTACCGGTTCCTCCGCTGGGGCCAGCAGGCTTTCCACAACTTCTCGGTGGTGCCGCCGGGGACAGGCATCTGCCACCAGGTCAACCTGGAATACCTGAGCCGGGTGGTGTTCGTCGACGATGAGGGGAACGCCTATCCCGACACGGTGGTGGGCACCGACTCGCACACCACCATGGTGAACGGCATCGGTGTGCTCGGGTGGGGAGTTGGGGGGATCGAGGCCGAGGCGGCCATGCTGGGCCAGCCGATCTCGATGCTGGTCCCCCCAGTGGTCGGCCTCGAGTTGACCGGCGAATTGCCCGAGGGGGCCACCGCCACCGATCTGGTGCTCACCATCTGCGAGCTCCTCCGCCGCCACGGGGTGGTGGGAAGCTTCGTCGAGGTCTTCGGATCCGGGGTGGCCAGCGTGCCGGCGGAGAACCGGGCCACCATCGGGAACATGACCCCCGAGTACGGGGCGACATGCACCATCTTCCCCGTCGATTCCGAGACCCTGCGCTTCCTCACCCTGACCGGCCGCTCCGAGGAGCAGGTGGCCCTGGTGGAGGCTTACGCCAAAGAGCAAGGGCTGTGGCACCAACCGGGTGGCCCTGCTCCGCTGTTTTCCGAGATCGTGGCGCTCGACCTCTCCACTGTGGTGCCCTCCCTGGCCGGGCCTTCCCGCCCGCAGGACCGGGTGCCACTCACCCGCTCCAAGGAGATGTTCGCCACCGCCCTGGCTGCCTCGCTCCCGGGGGCCGCACCGGCGGGCCAAGAGCGCGCCAGTAGCGAGGGGATGCCCGGCGATCCCCCCGCCCGACCGGTCCCCGCCCGGGTACCGGTGACCCTGGCTTCGGGCGAGACATTCGAGATGGGCCATGGGCAGGTGGTGATCGCAGCGATAACCTCCTGCACCAACACCTCCAACCCCTCGGTGATGCTGGCAGCCGGCCTGCTGGCCAAGAAGGCCTACGAGCGGGGACTGCGCCCGGCCCCCTGGGTGAAGACCTCCCTCGCCCCCGGCTCCCAGGTGGTGACCGACTACTACGACAGGGCAGGATTGACCACCTACCTTGACAAGCTCGGGTTCAACCTGGTCGGTTACGGCTGCACCACCTGCATCGGCAACTCCGGTCCCCTTGCGCCGGAGATCTCCGCCGCCATCAACTCGGGCGATCTGGCCGCGGTGGCGGTGCTCTCGGGCAACCGCAACTTCGAGGGCAGGATCAATCCCGACGTGCGGATGAACTATCTGGCCTCTCCCCCGCTGGTGGTCGCCTACGCGCTCGCCGGCACGATGGACATCGACCTCTACACCGAGCCCCTGGGGACCGCCACGGACGGCCAACCGGTCTACCTCGCCGACATCTGGCCGACCTCCGGCGAGGTCTCCGCCCTGGTGGGCGAGTCGATCTCCGCCGACATGTTCCGCAAGTCCTATGCGGAGGTGTTCACCGGCGACGAGCGGTGGAACAGCCTGGACATTTCGCCCGGCGAGCGCTACGGATGGGACGGGACCTCGACCTACGTGCGCCGCCCGCCCTTCTTCGAGGGGCTGGGGGTGGAGCCTGCACCCTTGGACGACATCTCCGGAGCGCGGGTGCTGGCCCTGCTGGGTGACTCGGTAACCACCGACCACATCTCGCCGGCCGGTTCCATCAAGGCCGATAGCCCGGCGGGGAGATGGCTGATCGACCATGGGGTGTCGCCCGATCTTTTCAATTCGTACGGGGCGCGCCGGGGAAATCATGAGGTGATGATGCGGGGCACCCTCGCCAATATCCGCATCCGCAACCGGCTGGTGCCGGGCACCGAGGGGGGCTTCACCGTCCACCTCGACCCCTCCTCCGGGTCCCCAGATTCCGCACCGATCCCGATATACGAGGCAGCCACCCTCTACGCCTCCGAGCGGGTGCCCCTGGTCATCCTGGCCGGCAAGGAGTACGGCACCGGCTCGTCTCGTGACTGGGCGGCCAAGGGAGTAGCCCTCCTCGGGGTCCGAGCGGTCATCGCCGAGAGCTTCGAGAGGATCCACCGCTCCAACCTGGTGGGGATGGGGGTTCTCCCCCTCCAGTTCGTCCCCGGGGAGTCGGTAGGATCCTTGGGCCTCACCGGCACGGAGAGCTGGACCATCGAGGGGTTGGCCGGGTGGGAGCCGGGTGACAACCTGGCCAGCCGCCTGCATGTCACCGCTGGCGGTCGGGAGATCCCGGTCACCGTCCGCATCGACACTCCCAAGGAGGCCGAATACTTCCGCCACGGGGGCATCCTGCCCTACGTGCTGCGGTCGCTGCGGTAGGCAGGCGCCTCCACCCCGGTAGTGCCGTCCGGCATCGCGCCGATCGCCCCTGCCACCGGGGCGCATGGTAAGTATACCTACGCCTTTGCGGATGCCTTCTCACCAGCTGTGCCCGAGCCCCAGAGCGCAGCGCAGCTCAGCTCACAGACTCCCCCGGGGGACCACCCATTCGATCGGCTGGCCGGTCACCTGGGCGATGGTCTCGAAGTCGCTGTCGTAGTGGAGTACGGTGAGCCCGGACAGCTCGGCTACCGCGGCGATGAGGATGTCGGCGACCGACAGACCACGGTGACACCCGCGCGCCGCCATCAACGCCATCACCTCCACCGCCCGGTCCTCCATCCTGGGATTTAGGTAGGCGACGGGCATCGACGACACCGGTGGTCCGTGCACCACGGTTTCCACTTCTTCGGATGACCTCGCCGAATGGCCAAGCTCCAAAAGAGTGGCAGTGGTGACGTGGACCATGCCCCGCTCGATCTGGTTCTGCCACTCGTCCGCCTCGGGACACCGGTCCAGGCGAACGAAAGCCGACTTGTCGATCAGCCAGGTGCCCGCAGAATTCACCCCTGCTGATCACTCATCGCTGGAGCACGACCAGGCGTGCCTCTCGAAATCGGGGTCCAAGACATCACGACAGATCTCGGCGGCCCGCCTCAAGTCCTCCCGGGTGACCTTCCGCTGGCCTGCCTTACCGAGCTGTGCCTCCTGGTGAAGCTGGCGGCGCAGGAATTCATTACGCGAAAGGCCCATGGTGGCGGCCCGGGCGTCGAGTGCCCGAAGATCGTCCTCGGGAACGTCCCGGATGAGCACATCGGTCATGATTCGGCCTCCTCTGGTATCAGATGATATCAGAGGCATCCTCACCACCATCCTCGCCACCAGATCGCCCCGATCAGCAGGGCAAGGGTGGCAAACCACAGCTCGAAATCCAGGAAAAGTGAGGTTACGTGTCGCGAGCGCATGGCTGTGACTTCCAGGCCTCTATCGTGGCGAATAGCGCACTCTCTACAGCTCCCACTCCCGCCCGTCATCGCCGAGCGCACACCGGATGGCTGAGACGCTGATCGGACGCTCCCGCCCGTGGGCGCGGGTGAGATCCTCGTCGAACTCGAAGCGGCGAAGCAGCCGTTCGAGCAATACCTGACTCTCGAATTCGCCTGCGGCTGCCTCCCGCGGAGTGCTCCCTTCCAATGCCGGTAACTCGGTATCGAGCCAGGCACTCCGCCAGGCCACCTCGGCTTCGGGGGAACCAGACCGAGCAAAAGGCCTCCAACCGGCCGGAACAGCCAGATCCAGTGCGGGATTGAAAACCCTCTCCACCACCGGCGCGCCGGCGCCCGCCTTGGCGAGGATGGCAGAAATCGCGTCCAAGCGGGCCTTCGAGTTCACCTCCACCGTGGCGGTACTGCCCTTGATGTTGACGAAGCCCCGAATCCAGCGGCGTGGCTGGTCAGGATCCATTCCTGCGCTGCAGCCTTCCTATGTGCCGTTCTGGATCGCCGCTCGTCCGCGTGGCGCCGCTGGTCGACACGCCTCCGATCGTGCCTCTTCCGGTCTCTCTTCGATGACATGGAGTCGATCTTTACGGCACACCTGGAACAGTGCAAGCGCTCCGAACAAGACGATCCCGTTGGCTCACGAACTCTCCCGGGGCGCAACAACTCGATCGCCTGGCCGGTTACCTCGGCAATGGTGATGTAGTTGTTCTACCGAGTGAGCAATGGTCAGAGAATGCTAAGAGGAGCGCTTCCGCTTCGGGCGTTCATAAACCAGATTCGGATCGCCCCCGAAGGCTTCGCTGATTGCCGCCTGGGTCTCCGGTTTCTCGAGAACTGTCAGTTCGGCCAACAGTGCCGTTCGGGCGGGTCGGAGCAGAATCGAGCCATCCGAGCGGAGCTCGGCAATGTATCGCGGAGCCAAATCGTGAGTGACTCGGGCAAGACTGATTCGCCGGCGGTTATCGACGAGAAGATCAACGCCGCCGGATGTAAACGACGTCATAATGAAAACCTCTAAGTCCTCTAAATGTCCGACATGGATCTACTAAATCTGGATTCCAGCCTTGGCCAATGGTTGACCAGGGATTATTTGTATCTGCGCCCACTATAGCAGCTATACCCCACTGTGTCGGGTGCTGCATTGCCCCACTGACGCGGTATTCTGGGAACAGTGACCCCATTCGTCTTCCGTCAGGCTGCCCATGACCGGTACTCGGCCTTCGTGGACGACGACTCCCGGGGGCCCGTCCTCGACGCTCTCGACGACGTCCTCGATGCCCTCTCGGGCAACCTGAGTTCGCAGGGAGGCCGAACCAGCGAGCGCCGGGCTGACGACCAAGGCACGATTCGAACCATTCGCACGACGCGCCTCGGAGTCGGGGACTGGTTCTTGATTTGGATAGTCCGCCCGGGTCCCGATGGGACCGATCGTATCGAAGTGGTGTGGTTCGACCAGCCCTGAGCAACAGGGGCGAACTCGGACTTGTCGATCAGCCAGGTGCCGGCAGAACTCACCACAGAAGTGCCGTGCAGGCCCCCCCTACGGCCCGGCCATCCCCACGATCGGTGAAAAGAGCGGCTTGCCGCCCAGGGCTCCGTAGAACTGCGCGTCACCGTGGGTGAAGATTCCCCCGTCGGATGCCACCAGCCAGTAGCCGTGACCAGATGGAGTCACCACCATACCCACCACCGGTGCGTACAGGTTGGTCCCACCCTGCGACCCGTAGAAGGCAGCGTCGCCGAAGCTGAAGATCCCTCCGTCCGCGGCGACCTCCCAGTAGCCATGCCCGTCACCGGTGGAGGCGATCCCCACCACCGGCTTGTCCAGGGGTTCGGCTGAATTGGAGCCCCCTGGCGGCATGAGCGGGTTCAACTGGGAAGTCGATCCGAAGTACTTGGCGTCGCCGAAAGTGAACACTCCCCCGTCGCCGCCCAAGAGCCAGTAGCCGCCTCCGTCCGGGGTGACTGTGATCCCCACGATGGGGGCTGCCAACTGCAGCGGGGGTGAGATCGACGAGATGGACCCGTGGCTCACGGCGTCTCCTTCGGCGGTTACATCACCAGCCGAATCGGCGATCCAGCATCCCTTGCCGTCGGCGGTAGCGATGATGCCGATCACGTTGGACAGCGTCGCCGAGGTGCATGCTGACGACGCGTCGCCGAATCCCTCCACCGTGCCGGTCTTGGACACCACCCAGTAGCCCTGGCCGTCGGGAGTGGCCACCATACCGGCCGCCCCCCCGGAGATCCCGCTCGCCGAACCGTAGAGAGGCAGAGAGTTCTGCGGGAAGTTGAACACCCCCCCGTCAGCCCCCACCATCCAGTAGCCCGACGGCAAGGGACACGGACTCTGGGTACAACCACCTCCTCCACCACCACCGCCGCCGCAACTCGACCCCTGGCATCCGTTGGTCTCCACGATGAGCTGGAACTCGGCGGTGGCCACCTGGGGCGGGCTGGAGGAATCGGTGACGGTGAAGATCGCATCCAGGGAACCGGCAGCAGCGGGCGTCCCGGTGATCGCTCCCGAGGAGCCCAAAGAGAGCCCTGCCGGCAGCGACGATCCCGAGGCCAAGGCCCAGGAATACGGACTGGTCCCACCCGATGCCGCCAGGGTCACCGTCGCGTTGGTACCCACCGTCCAGGACCCGCTCGGCGGGTTGGCCGAGGTGGAGGTGATCAGCAAGGTGGTCGTGGTGGTGACCGTGATGGAGAGCTTGGCGGTGGCGGTGTCGACCGGGGACGCCGAATCGGTCACCTGCACCGTGAAGCTGGTGGAGCCTGCCGCCGACGGCACTCCCGAAATGAGCCCGTTCGACGGGGTGAGCGAGAGCCCCGCCGGCAGGGTCGAACCCGTGGCAAGCGCCCAGGTGTAGGGCGGAGTCCCCCCGGAAGCCGCCACGGTCGCAGAGTAGCTGCCCCCCACCGTCCCCCCCGGCAAGGTAGCGGTGGTCACTCCCAAGGTTGCGGTGGTAATGGTCATGGAAAAAGTCGAGGTCGCCGTCTGCGCGGGAGATGAGCTGTCCTGGACCTGTACTTCGAAGCTGTAATTGCTGGCCGAGGTCGGCGTGCCCGATATCACCCCTCCGCTTGACAAGCTCAGACCCGGCGGCAGCGAGCTGACCGGCGACCAGGTGTAGGAACCCGACCCACCCGAGGCGGTCAGAGTGATCGGCTGGATAGCTGCCCCGTCGGAACCGGTGAAGGGACCCCCGGGAGTTATCGCCAGGGTGGCGGTCGAAGCCGAGGTCAGTATGCGGCCGTAGGAGTCGCCCACCACGCACAGCGAATTAGGGCTCGACGAGGATGTCTGCGAGCACGATGCCGCGTTGACCGCCGGGCCGAAGTAACCATTGGCGTCCGGCCCAGGATACGCGGTTGAATCCGCATAGACTCCAGCATCTGAATTGATGTTCCACCAGGCGGTCACACCCGCGGTGGGACTGAGACTTCCGAGAATGTCACCGTACAGATCCCCCGCGATGCAGAAGGTTGTCGAGAGACACGACACCGAGGTGAACCGGTAGGTGTGGTCGATATTCGTCACGGTCCAACCCCCGCCCCCTCCGGTCGGCGCAGTCGCGTACAGCAGATTCCCCGCACTGTCCCCGGCCAGGCACAAGCTCTTCGAGGGGCAGGAGATGGCTTCCAGATCGTTGCTCCCGTCGACGGACGCATCGCTCCACGATGCGGAATTGGCGAGGCTGGATGCAGCGACGTCGGTCCAGGCGATCCGGCCACCTGTGGCGGTTGCGATGCACATGGTGTTCGAACCGTCCGGAAGGCAGGAGATGCCGGTCAGGTCGGTGATGCCCGATAGGGCTGAACTCGATGTCGACCACGAGCCGGACACGGTCGGCGACGAGGACGCCGCCACGTGGCCGCCATTGTCCACCACGACGCACAGCGAAGTCGCTGGACACGATATGCCCGTCAATGGGTCTCCCGAGGTGTCGGCTGTCACCGAGGTCCACGAGTTGCCGTACTGAGGGGTGGTCGAGGCGATGACGTTGTCACCTGAAGTGCCGAAGCAATTGGTCTGGGTGCCACTTATCGCACAGGACATTCCGGTTACTGCGCCTGTAGGCTGAAGACCGCTCGGAGCCGGGTAGGAAGGCCCGACCACATCGGTCCAATCGGCCGCCGACCCGATGTTCGGTGTCCCGCCCGAGGGCACCACCCCCGCCAGGATCTGCCCATTGGCGGTGCCGGCGACGCAAAGGGTTGCAGTGGGACACGACATCGAGTCGATGGAGTCGACTATGTCGCTCTTGACCGGAGCTCCGGCGCATCCACCCGAACCCGGGCACCACGCGTCCGAGGTTCCGTTGAACTGGAGAACCTCGCCTCCAGACTGATTGGGAGGCATCGCAGCGCCGCTCCCGGTCCCACTCCCCGCGAAACACACCAGGGAGGTGGTCGCGGTGCACGAAACCGAGGAGAAGTCGAAGGCCAGGGCGTTGACGGCGTTGGTCCACCCTGCACCACCTGTCGGGTTTGTGACCCAGCCTCCCCCATTGTCATTCCCGAACGCGTTTCCCGAGCTGTCCACCATAAGGCAGAACCAATGGGTCGCACCGGTTCCATCGGATGTGCAGGAAACAGAATCGGTATTGTTCGCGCCGTCGGTGCCGGCCGCCGCCCCCCAAGGCCCACCGGCAGGATAGACGTCGGTATTGCCATGATCGACAGCCGCGCAGACCAGATTGGCGGTAGCCCCAGACGCGTCATAGCACGATACGAATGTTGGGTTCGCTGCAAACGTGCTGATCGCGCCGTCCGCTGTCCATGTACTGGCGGTAGTCAGCCCATAATCCAGCCAGTGGCCCTGATTGTCGGTGGCTACGCACAGCGCGCTGCTCACACACGATACAGACGTGATGGTGATCCCCCCGCCGGGATCGATTGCCGGTGCCCAACCCCATCCCTGCATCCAACTTATGCCGTTGTAGCCGTACGCGACTCCGCCTTGGACCGACGGCGAGCCGAGGGGGCCGCTGTATCCCCCTACCGCCACGCAGAAGACCGGATTGGCCGACACGCAGGATATGGCGGTGAGCGGTATCTGAGCGGCCGTCGGAGCAGTGTCTCCCACCCCACACGGGTAGCCGGTGAGATTGGTCGCAGCCGACCAGGTCCAGGTGGCCCCTCCGTTCGAGCTGGAACCGGTCACCGCATTGCCGCAGTTGTCCACCAGGGCACAGAAGGACGAAGTGGCGCAAGAAATACCGGTGATGTCACCCGCTCCGTCTGCCTGCTGGGGCGCTGACCACGTCGTTCCGTTGTATTCCAGAACACGGCCGCCGCCGTCGGCCTCCAGGCACATCGAACTGGACACGCACGATATCTGTCCTGCCGGCAGGTTGGCTGCGGGATTCACTCCGGTGGAGGTCCCCGAATCGACCAGGGTGGGCGCGGTCCAGTTGCTCATTACCGTGATCGAAAGGGTCGCCGAGGCGGAGGCAGGCGGGTTGGAGCTGTCGCTCACCGACACCGAGAACGCGAAGGTCCCCGCAGCCGTCGGGGTGCCGGAGATGGTGAGCGAACCTCCCGACGCGCCGCTCTGCGCATAGGTGAGCCCGGGAGGGAGTAACCCGCTGACCTGCCAACGGTAGTTGGGCACCCCGCCCGACGCGGTCACTGCGAAGGGGGTGCCATTGTTGTACTTCTGGTTGACTACCCCTGCCGGCATGGAGGGCGTCGCCACCGCCAGCCCGCCGCTGGTACCGGTCAGGATGTCCCCGGCGTTGTCCACCGCCTCGCAAGCCGAACCCGACGAGCAAGCAAGCGCGGAGACCGTATAGGGACTTGCACCGGGCGGGGTCGGTTGCGGGATTGGTCCAGGGTCGACTCCGATTGCCGCCCCATTGCCGCAACTATTCGCCTCGAGTTCGCACCAAGTGCTTCCCGCCGTCGGATTGGTGCCAGCCTGCGATACGAACCCTACAGTGGCATTGGATGCGGTACTCCCGCCCGTGTCCAATCCCACGGCGATGCAGATCTGGGTGGTCGGGCACGCCACCGCTGCAAAGCTCGCCGGAGTATCGACCTCGAGGGGGGGAGGCGGGGAGGCGGGGGGGTGGGGATTGGTGGGCAAGATCGTCGACGTCGCCCAGGTGGTCGGAGACAGGATCGGATTGGGATTGTTGTTGGCCGGCGCATAGACGATGTGGCCAACATTGTCCGCTGCTACACACAGCGCGCCTCCAGAAACGCAGCTCACCGCGTTGATCGGGTTGACCCCGTCGATCGACGAGGTTGCCCACGACGCGGCACCGGCCCCCGGATTGCCATTCGAGTTCACCACCATATTGCCCTTGTTGTCCACCGCGACGCACAGCACCGCCGAGGCGCACGAAACCCCATTGATATTGTTCGAACCATCCAAGGCCGACATATTGGACCAGGTCCCCCCGCCCGAAGCGTTGGGGTTGGTCGAGTACATCATTGCCCCGCCGTCCTCGGTGGCCACACACAGACCGGTCGAGGGGCACGACAAGCCGGTCACCGTTCCCGAGTTGGGCAGTGTCCCCTCGGCGGTCCAGGTGCTGGTCGGTGCCGTGGAGACGTACAAGTGAGCCGGCGCACCTTGGTCGATCGCCACACAGAAAGTGGCGGACACGCACGAGAGCCCCGATATCGGCGCGGCGTTCCCTCCCAACTGGGTCATTCGGGTCCAGCCGGTTCCGCTCGACGGCGTGGTGGAGTAGAGGATGCGGCCCTGTGCGTCCCCAGCCAGGCAGAGCGTGGACGAAGGGCAGGTGATCGAGAGGATCGGGTTAACGCCGTCAACCACGCTGAGGCCTGGTACCCCGTCCACGGTGGGGCCGTACTTGGTCCAGTTGCCCGGTGCCGAGGTGGTGACGAAGGCCGTCCCAATGTCGTCCACTGAGAAACATACCGAGGGGGACCCGCAGGAAATTGCCTCCAGGATATTCGGGCTGTCCCCCGGGGAAGATACCGTCGCCCATGCCGCCCCGTTGTTCGAAGCCATGAAGTTCCCCACGTTGTCCCCCGCCTCGCACATACTGGTGGTCGCCCACGCACAGGAGATCGTGGTGACGTGGTTTGTACCGTCAGCGAACGATACCCCGGTCCACCCCGGAGTCGCCATGCCTACCGTGGTATTGGGAAAGGCGAGTGCAGCCGATGTTGTCTTGATGTTCCCAGCATTGTCGCCGTAAGCGCACAGCCCGGCGATGGCATCGTTGTCCGCATCGCCATCGTTGTCTGCCGCGTAGGAACTCGCTATCGCGGTGCAAGAGATCGAGAGGATGGAATGACCCCCGGCAACCGCCGTATTCGTCCACGAACCGGTGGTGAAGTTCCCTCCGAAGTCTCCACCGGTCGCGTTGTAGATCTCATTTCCCGCCGCGTCACCGGCGATACAGAAATAGATGGTCGGGCAGGACACCGCGTTGATCTTGTGCAGAGCGTCCGAGTATGCGTTAGCCGACCCAGTGTCGCTGGCACTCCAACCGGCAGTTGTGCTGAGCGGATTGGTCGAGACGAAGAGATATCCGTTACCGGCCAGGTCGTTGCCCACCACCGCACACACGTAGTTGGGCGAGGTCCCCGCGCAGGACACGCCGGTGAAATCGATCACCGTTCCCGTCGAGTAAGTGACCCCGCTCACGTTTACCCATGTGTTCGCGGTCGTCGGCGACGTCGAGCCATAGATGTTCCCGAAGGCGTCCACCGCCAGGCACATCGAGGTCGATGCGCACGACACACCGGTCAACTCGTTTGTGCCGGCTATGTCCATGTGGGTCCACACCGCCGCGTTGTAGTTGTCGTTGGTGGTCTCCACCACACTCCCGGAACTGTCCACTGCCACGCAGAGGGACGTCGACGGGCAGGACATCGCGGTGAGAAGCGGGACCTGGGGGTGAGGTGCAGGGTTGTTCGGGTCGAACGGGTAACTACTGGAAAACGGCCCGTACTTGTCTACCTGTGCCGTCGTCCACGTGGCATACGGCTCGCTGCTCGACGCCCCGGCAGGCGGAGCGCTGGCGACCAGGGTCACCAGCGGCAGCAAGGCGAGCGCTCCCACCGCGACAAGTAGCGCGGAGACCGCGCTAACCATTCTTCTCGGATGAATTGGCCTCATCGACTTCCTCTCACATCTCTCTTCACATCGAAGCTCGGTCGCCGCTGTGTGTGACGCACCTCAGAACCCTGCGATCCCGACAATCGGGGAAGCCAGGTTCTGCCCCCCTTCCGAACCCAAGTACCCTGCGTCCCCGAAGGCGAAGATCCCGCCGTCACCTCCCACCAGCCAGTAGCCAAGACCATCGGAGGTGGCGGCCATTCCGGTTATCGCGTGCGCGGGCACTACCGCGTTGGGGCCGCCCGGAGGCAGGGCTGGATTGAGCTGGCCGGTCGATCCGTAGTAGCCGGCATCCCCGAAGGTGAACACACCCCCGTCGGCGCCCACCATCCAGTAGCCCTTGCCGTCTGCGGTACGGGAGATCCCCACGATGAATCGGTTCAGAGTGAGAGTGTTCGCTCCGCCCGGAGGCAGGGAAGGATTGAGCTGGCCGGTCGATCCGTAGTACTTGGCATCCCCGAAGGTGAACACACCCCCGTCGGCGCCCACCATCCAGTAGCCCTTGCCGTCTGCGGTGGCTGCCATTCCCACGATGGGCATCGCCAGGTTCACCGCATTGGAGCCACCGGGCGGCTGGGACGGATTGAGCTGGCCGGCTCCCCCGTAGTAGGTGGCATCGCCCTCGGTGTACACCGCGCCCACCTGGGTCACCACCCAGTAGCCGAATCCGTCCACGGTCGAGGCGATCCCGATGGCATTGGGCGCATTGGGCGAGCCGAACGATGCGGCTCCTCCCGCGTTGTCCACCCCCCCCGACGAATTGAGCGTCCAGTAACCGCTCCCGCTGGGAGTGGACGCGATCGCTACCGTCGAGGCCGACCCTGCCTGGTTGAGGACGGAGCCGAAGTTGTAGACCGATCCGTCCGAACCGGCGAACCAGTATCCGGGGCCGGTCGTGCCGCCGCCACCAGAACCTCCTCCTCCACCGGACCCGCCGCCACCAGAACCTCCTCCTCCACCTGACCCTCCCCCGCCGCCGCCACCCGAGCCGGCCTGGACGACGATCTGAAGGGAAGCAGAGGCCGAGTGGGAAGCGGTATCGGTGACGGTCAATCCGACCGTCTCAGACGTCGCCGACGACGAAACCGTTCCCGAGATCACTCCGGTCGAGCCATTGAGGGAGAGCCCGGTGGGAAGAACCCCGGACGACACTGACCACGTGTAGGGGGCGGTTCCCCCAGTAGCTGCCAGGGTTGCCGAATAGGTCGCACCGGCGTTGGCAGCCGGTAGCGAGGTGGTGGTGACCTGCAGCGAGGTGGCCGCGCCGATGGTGATGGAGAGAGTCTGCTCCGCCGACTGTTGCGGCACAGAGGAATCAACGACGTCGACGGTAAAAGTGGTTGTGCCGGTTCCCTGGGGAATGCCACATATCACTCCGGTTGAGGAAATAAGGTTCAGTCCTTGCGGCAAGCTGGACCCCTTGGACGAAGAGGAGGTATCCATCGACCAGGTGTAGGGCTGGGTTCCGCCGGATGCCTGCAATTGCTCGCCATTGGGCACCGGCTGGCCGTTTGCGGTACACCCCGACGACTGCATTGACGGTCCATAGGGAGTACCCGAAACTCCTGCCGGAAGCGAGGTGGTGGTGAAGGCCAACGCCTGGGTGGTCACCGTGAGGGAGAAGGTGGCAAACGCGCTCTGCTGGGGTGACCCCGAGTCGGTCACCTCGACCGTGAAGGAATAGGTGCCCGCAGTGGTCGGAGACCCCGACAAGGTTCCCGAGCTGGACAAGTTCAAGCCACCAGGAAGCTGCGACTGGGCGGTCCAGGTGTAGGGAGGCGTGCCGCTGGCCGCCGAAAGGGTTTGGCTGTACGAGACTCCCACCATGGCCGCCGCCAGCGGTGAGGCGGTGGTTATGGCGACCGACGTCGAGTTGCTCGGCGCGGTGGTGGCGATCTGGCCCGAACCGTCACCGGTTACGCACAGGGTGGCGGTGGGACACGACATCGCCTCTAGGGAAGAGGCGCCTTGGGACCCCTCGTCCGCCTGGATCACCCACCAGGCCGGGGACCCCAGGGTGGGACTCAGTGATCCCACCGAATTGCCTGCCACGTCCCCGGCTATGCACAGCGACGCCGATTGGCACGACAGGGAGATGATCGGCACAGGCATGGCCGGAGCCGGGGCCGTTTCGGCGATCGTGTCCAGCTCGCTCGACGTCCAGGTGCTCCCGCCACCAGTGGGGTTGGTGGAGGAGATCACCTGTCCCTGGCTATCCACCGCGACACACAATGTGGCGGTGGGGCAGGAAACGGCATTGATGTTGTTGGTCACCGGAAGTGCGAAGGAGTCATTCGGGCAGTTAAGCACTACCCCGGTGACGCCCTCGGGACATACCGCGTTCACGTTATAGGGGACGTCGAACGAATTGGCGGTCGAAGCAGAGGAGTAGGTGCCGCCGTAGTAGTAGGGCGATCCCTGGCTGTCAACGTTGGGAATGAGCGGGTCTATCGTGGTTAGGTTCCATCCGCTGGCAGGCCCGGTGGGCGCGGTGGTCCAAGCCAGGAAACCCGAATCTCCGACCACCACACACAAGGTGGTGCTGGGACAGGACACCCCGGTCAATGCGGTCGATGTCAGGGAGACCGCTGTCCAGTCTGCCGGAGTCGGACCGGGATTGGTAGACCAGAAGACGTACCCCGCGGAGTCGACCGCGAGGCAGAGGGTCGAGGAAGTACCCGGAGCGCACGAAACTGCAGTGAGCACTGCATGGGTTGCGCAGGTATCGAGCGAAGAACCGACCCAGCCAGCGGGCACCGTCGATCCTGGAGCCAAGCCGTAAAAGGGACCGAACCCGCCATTAGAGTCGATCCGCCCCAGAGACCACGTTCCCGCCGTGGTCGGTGTCGACGAGGTGAGTACGTCTCCGCAAGCATCGGTCGCCACCACATTGGTGGCCGACGAGGAGGTCGCGTAATTGGCCACCGCGGTGATCGGGTTGTTGTCCACTCCCGCCTGGGTCGCCCAGGCGGCGGAGGTGTCGATGGCAACCGAGGAGGTGACCCCTGAGGAAGTGATCACGTTGCCCAACCCGTCTCCGGCGATGCAGGTGGTCGCCGACAGACAGGCCATCGAGGTGAGGGTGACGGCTGCGTCGGTGGGATTGGACCACTCGGAGCAGAAGCCGGACAGGCACGAGGCCGAGGCGATCCCGGCAGGTGCCGCTGTAGTGGAAGTGTCCGCCGGAGCGAACCAGTCGGCGGCAGTGGTTGGAGTAGTCGACCCTGCCGCACCACCGCTGTTATCTCCCACCATACAGAAGGACGTGGTCGCACACGAAACTGCGTTGATCTGCACCGCCCCATCCACCGCTGCCTCTTCCGCCCACGTCCCACCACTCAGAGTCCAGGTAGCACCATTCGGCGTTCCGGCGGCCACGCAAAACGGAGCCGATCCACTGGCCACGCAGGAGATGGCAACCAGGGCGGTCGCATTGATCGGGGTGGTGCTAGCCCAGGCTCCCGGCACACCACTTGTCCAGGTGTTGCTCCATACCTTGCCATTGGCCCCGTCGACCAGTTCACACACGTTCGTCGTGGTGCCGGTGGAGACGCAGGAGACGGCTGTGATGTGCGGGTTGGACGCGTCCACCGGCGCATGGGCTGCCCAAGTCGGCGTGCTTCCCGAGTAGGTGGCGAACTGTCCCGAGGTGTCGGCAGCGACACAGAAGTTGGTCGCCGTGCATGACACCGATGGAGTGGCGGCGGTGACTACGCCGGCTGTTCCCGTCCAGGTGCTGAGCGTTGTGGTGGTCTGCCACGCCTTGCCGTTGGCGTCGATGGCTGCACAGGCAGTGGCGGTGACGCATGACACCGTGGTCAGAGCCGTTGCTGCCCCCACCACCACGATGGGCGCCGCCGACCAGCTCCAGGTTCCGAACCCGTCGGTGTAGGTCCAGGCATCGCCGACATCCGCTGCGCCTCCTGCAGAGCCGTCCACCGCGACGCAGACCGCGTTGGCTATGCACGAGATGGATGTGAAGTCGAGGGTCGTCCCCGCCTTCACCGGCGCCTGCAACGTCCAGGTCGTGCCGTTGTAGACCATATAGTTGCCCGAGCCGTCCACTGCCACGCAGAAGGTGGACGAAGTGCACGACATCGAGGTGATCGGCACCGTCACGTTCCCCACCGTCACACCCTGGGCAGGATTGCCCCCGACTGTCTCGTCGATCGGGTTCACCCATCCCGTCTCGAAAGTGGCCCAGGTGGACCCGTTGAACTCGAACGAGTTGCCAGCGTCATCCACGGCCACGCAGAAGGTGGACGAAGTGCAGGACACGCTCGCGCAGGTGGGAAGGTTGCCGGTGCCGTCGATGGAGCAGGTGCTCATCGGTGCTCCCGTGTCCACATTGGTGGCGGCCGACCAGGTATAGGTCGCAGGAGCCAAATAGGTGAATGTATACGCGTGCCCGTGCTGGTCGACGGCGGCGCAGAAGGCGGCCGTCGACGACGCAGTGGGACACGAGATGGAGGTGAGAGCGGTCCCCGCTAAACCAGCCTGTTCCGTCCACCCGATCGCGGCGAGAGTTGCCGTCGCATCGAACCACGCGTTGCCAGCCGTGTCGACAGTTCCGCAGGCGAATTGGGTACCACTTCCCGAAACCGGAACGCAGGAGGCCGACGTCAGGTCGTCTAGAGCCCCGGTGTGGGTGAGCGCCACCTCACCCGCCCCTCCGCAGGTGAACGAGGTCGTGTACTGGCAGGTCTCGTAGTCTCCTCCCGGTCCCACCACCAAGCAGAACGTCGTCGCTGGGCAGCTAATGGACGAGGAGGGCCCGGCAGGCAGACCGGTCGCAATGGATCCGCTCGACCATCCCGCTCCCGATCCGGTGTAGAGCTTGGCGTTGCCCTGATCATCGAGCGCTACACAGAAGCTCGAGTTGGCGCAGGAGACCGAATCGATCGGGTTGTTGGATATGTGGGTAGGCGGTGCCGACCAGGTGCCGCTGGTCAACGTGGATGCGTTCCCCCCGCTGTCCACCGCCACGCAGAAGGGGGTGAACCCCCCGGCGACGCAGGAGGTGGCCGTCAGCGAATCGGTGGAAACCGACGTGCCGTTAGACCAGAGGGGTACCGAGGACTGCGGGTAGCTGACCGCTCTGCCTCCCCGGTCCACTGCGAAGCACGACACCGAGAAGATGTCGAGGCAGGACACTCCGGTGAAATGCTGGAGTTGGGTGCAGGTGGGTGGTGAGGCAGAGGTGGAGCACCCCAGCGGGGCCGGATCGACCTTGGCAGGGTTGGTCCAGGTCCCCAGCACCGAGACGGAGAGCGTCTGGCTGGTGCTCTGGGCCGGCGAAGACGAGTCGGTGACGGTTACCGTGAAGAGGGTGGTCCCTTCGGTGTTGGGGGTCCCGATCAAGCTGATCGAGGTGGCGTTGCAGGCGCTGATCGTTCCGTTCGGGCAGGAGAGCTGGAGACCCGAGGGCAGCCCGGTCACCTGCCACGAATATGGTTCGATTCCCCCTACGACGTTGACCGGCGCACCATTGCCGTTGGTGCCGAATTTCTGGCCCTTGAATCCCGAGGGAAGGGTGGTGGTGGTGATCTGGATGCCAGGGCTGATCCCGGTCAGCACCCGCCCCACCGTGTCTGTGGCAAAGCAGGTGGTGGCAGTGGCACACGCCAGGGAAAGGACCGTCCCGGCCGGGGACACTCCGGGACCCGATTCCAAATCGAAGGGTGTCGTCTCACTTGCGTTGGCGACCCCGTTCACCGTGGGAGCCACCGCGCACCACGCGGTAGTCTGGGTCAGGCACTGGCTTCCCCCTCCCGGGTTGGCCGGGTCAGTGGTTGCCCACTCTTCGCCCGATGTGTCGACTGCAATGCACACCGCGGCCGTAGGGCAGGCGACGAAGCTGAAGTCGGTGGGGTGGCCGGAGGTTCCGGCACAGGTAGGACCCGGCGAGCAGTTCACACCTACGTCGGTGCTGGGCAGGACGTGCCAGTTGGTCAACCCCCCGGTGGGATTGGTCGAGTACACGATGTTTCCGGAGGCGTCCACCGCCACGCAGAGAATTGTGGAAGGACACGACACCGAGCTGATACTGCTCGATCCATCCACGTCGTAGGGCGTCCACCCGCTCGCCCCCCCAACCGGGCTGGTGGTGACGAACACGAAGCCCTTGTTGTCCACCGCCACGCAAAGGGTCGATGCAGGGGCACAGGAGACCGAGGTGAGGTCGTTGGTCTGGGGAGGGTTGTCGCTGGGGTTGTCGATGGGCACCACTCCCCAGCTCCCCGAGCCCCCGGTTGGATTGGTGGAGGTGATCACGTCCCCGTAGCTGTCGGTGGCCACGCACAGGGTGTCCGAGGGACACGATATCGAGGTAAGATATTTACCTAGGGGGAGGTTGGGATCGACGGCGATCGGCGAGGTCCAGGCGGTGGCGCCCCCGGTGGGATTGGTGGAGGAGAGCACGTTGTCGTTGGCATCTGTCACCACGCACAGGGTGGCGGAGGGGCAGGAAACAGCGGTGATCGGGTTGATACCGTCGACATCCACCGGAGCCGACCAATTGCCGGTACCCGGGGTGGTGGAGGTGAGGACGTGCCCGGTGGAATCCCCGGCTACGCACAAGGTCGCCGACGGGCAGGCGATTGCTTCCAGGGAGCTGACCCCGTCGATCCCGGTGACCTCGGTCCACGATCCGACCGTGGTGGGGTTGGAGGTGTATGCCTGATCGCCGGCGCTGTCGGTGGCGATGCACAGCGAGGTGGTCGGGCAAGAGACGGCCGTAGCAGAGAAAGAAGCGCCGAGGGCGGTGAGGGCCGCTGCCGTCCAGCTCCCTCCACCACCCGCCGGATTGGTCGAGTACGCCTCGTCCCCCTTGGTATCCATGGCCACACACAATCCGGTCGACGGGCAGGAAACCGACGTCAGGCTGGCTCCGGCGAGCGCATCAATGGCGACTCCACCATTCGCAGCGGCAAACGCTGTACCCGCTCCGAACGACGCGGTGTACTGATAGGCCTTGGTCGCATCCACCGCGATACAGGTGTCTGTTGTTCCTTGCACGCAGGACACCGACACCACCGGAGGGCTGGCACTGATCGCGCCGGTGAGGGTATGCCATTCGCCCGGATACGTGATCCCATTGAGTGCATACGACGTGCCGTCGAACACATACCCCCGTCCCGTCGCGTCTACCGCCGCGCAATGCGAGTCAGCCGCGCACGATAGGGAGTTCACCGCGATGGTCGAGGCTGCGGCCGCGGCGGCCCCGGTCTGTCCGGCAAGAGACGCCCCGTTGGACACGAAACCGGTCTGGCCGCTGGTCGCCCCGGTCACAGCGCCCGTCGGCCACCCACCTTGATTGACCGGGTTGGAGGAAGCGAAAAGGTACGCGGTGTACTCGTCGGTGGTCGAGCTATACACCGCCGCCGCCACGGAGCAGAACGAGTTGGATGCGCACGACACCGCGGTGAAGTCGTATGGCTTGGCGGGGGCAACCGCCACGTTGTATGCGGGGGGACTTACGTTGTTCCAGGAGGAACTAACCAGCGGGCTGGTTGATGCCCAGATGTTTCCAACGCTGTCGACCGCCAGGCACAACGAAATCGAGGCGCAGGACACAGAGGTGAAGGCGTTGTTCCCGTCGATGTGGGTGGAAACCCAGTTTCCCGCATAGGTGGAGGTGGGCTGGGAGGTCGCCAGCACGTCGCCCAACTGGTCCACCGCCACGCAGAGGGTGGAA
>JAKAWH010000002.1:0-14628 GCA_021817065.1 Actinomycetes bacterium | reverse complement strand
AGTGGGGCATGAATCGGCTGTCACCCCCACCGCTGGAGACGCATTCTCAGGACTCTGCCCGTTGGCGGCGCAGGTGCCTCCTCCGGGCACCACGTAGCACTGCGAATAGGGGAACTGGTGATCGACCGTCGCCGAGGTCCAGGTGGTAAAAGGACTGGTGGTAGTGCTATGCGGGCGGGCGGCCCCCGCTGGGGCAGCCAGGCCGAACAGGGGCACCATGGCTGCGACCAGGGCGAGGGTGGCGGGAACCATGCCGAGCCCGCGCCGAGTGGGCCGGGCGCTCTTAGAACCTCCGTACAACAGCTATCCCTCCACTCCTCGTGCGCCCCATACTGCTTGGCAGGCGACCTGGGTATTCTTGAGCATTTCGGCCGGTGCGGCAAGTGTTTTGCCCACCTGCGGTACCCGAGCGTTCACCAATCCCTGTGATGTTATAGATCGTCACCGGCAATCGAAACGTCACGGTGCGACCACCGCCACCACCGGAGCGGCCAGGGCCAACCCCCCCATCGAGCCCTGGTAGGTGGCGTCCCCGTAGGCATAGATCCCGCCGGCCGCGGTGGTGAGCCAGTAGCCCTTGCCGGTGAGGGTTCCCGCAACGCCGGTCACCGGCGCGGAAAGAGGAGTCCCCGACAGCCCACCCAGGTATGCGGCGTCCCCGAAGCCGAACACTCCCCCATCGGCCCCCACTTCCCAGTAGCCCTGCCCGTTCGGGGTGGCGGCGAAGCCCACCATCGGGGCAGCCAGGGGCTTGCCCCCCATCGAACCGAAGAATCCGGCGTCGCCGTAGGTGAACACCGCCCCGTCAGCCGCGATCTCCCAATAGCCCAGCCCGTCCGGAGACACCGCCATGGCCACCATCGACGGCTCGTAGGGATAGGCGCCTCGAGACCCGAGGAAAAGGGCGTCCCCGAAGGAGAAGATCCCCCCGTCCTGGGCCACCTCGTAGTACCCGAACCCGTCGGGAGTGGGGGCGATCCCCACCACCGGGGCGGCCAGAGTGATCGCGTTGGAACCCCCCGGGGGCTGGGAAGGATCGAGCTGGCCGGGAGAACCGAAATAGCCGGCGTCCCCGAAGGTGAGGACCCCCCCGTCGGAGCCCACTTCCCAGTAGCCGAGCCCGTCCGGGGTAGGAGCAGCCCCGACCACCGGAGCGGCCAGCGACACCGCATTTGGTCCACCTGGAGGCTGAGAAGGATTGAGCTGGCCGGGCGACCCCTTGTAGGGATTGGCTCCGAAAGAGAACACTCCCCCGTCGGAGCCGACCTCCCAATAGCCCTGGGTGGTGGGCGCCGGAATGACGATGACCCCGTAGGTCTGGGCGGCCACCAGGGGAGTGGTCTTGGTCACCGGCTCGGAGTCGTACACCCCGATGGTGAAATCGGCGGTGAGGGGAATGGAGGGGGTGCCGGCGATCAAGCCCTCCGGCGAGATGGTCAGCCCAGAAGGAAGGGTGTCGGCGACCAGCCCCCAATTGTATGGAGGCTCACCGCCGGTGACGGTGAGCTGCTGGGAATAAGCCACCCCCACCTGGGCATCGGGCAGGAATGTCGGTGAAATGGTGAGCGAATCGGCGTTGACGGTGAGGCTGAGGGTGACCGTCGCCAACTGTGCGGGGCTCGCCGAGTCGGTCACCGTAAAGGTAAGAGAAGTCTTTCCAACCGCCGCTGCGGTGGGAGTGCCCGAGATCGTCCCGGCCCCGGTACCCGAGGCGGTAAGGCTGAGACCGGCCGGAAGGGTGGAGCCAGTGGCCACCGCCCAGGTGTAGGGGGCGAGGCCCCCAGAGGCGGTCAAGCTCGCCGAGTAAGCCACCGTTGCGAGCCCCAACGGAAGCGAGGTAGTGGTGACAGCCAGGGTGGTGGAGGCAATGGCAATTGTGAAAGCGGCAAAGGCGGTGTCGGCGGTCGGGGTCTGCGAGTCGGAAACTGTCACGGAAAAAGTGAAGTTCCCGACCGCGGTCGGGCTGCCGGCGATAACTCCATTGCTCGACAAGGTGAGGCCGGCCGGCAGGGTCGAACCGGTCGACAGTGCCCAGGTGTAGGGAGCGGTCCCCCCGCTGGCACTTAGGGTCTGGGAGTAGGCCACCCCTTCTGTGCCACCCGCAAGGGAAGAAGGGGTGGTGACGGTCACCGCGGAGGTGGTCACCGAGTTGGAGGCGGACGACGCCGGCCCGGTCCCCGCCGCGTTGGTAGCAGTGACGGTGAAGGTGTACGCCTGGGGCGCGGCCAGCCCGGTGACGGTGGTGGTGGTCGACGTTCCCGCCACGGCCAGCCCCCCGCAGCTCGGGCAGGCAGGACTGGGAGTGACGCTATATCCGGTGATCGCCCCGCCGCCGGTGTTGGCGGGAACCGCCCAGGTCACCGTCGCACTGGCGCCCGACACGGTGGCAGTTCCGATGACGGGTGGCCCGGGCAGCGCCAATCCGGTGGTCGCCGCTGAGGCAATTCCGCCGAACGCTGCGAAACAGGCTCCCCCGGAGGGACATGAGATGCCGGTCACGTCTCCGGCGCCGCCGGAGACGGTGGACGGGGTCCACAGGGCCGCCTTGGTGTCAATGGCAGAGGTGAGCACGAAGCCCTGGGCGGGATAAGAGCCCTGGCCCGGTACGGAGCCCCCCACCACGCAGGCGCCGTTGGGTGAGCACGAGGCCGAAGACAGGGTGACCCCAGCGACGTTGAAGGGTGGGGGAATCGTCGTGGTTCCCCAGGTCTTCCCGCCGTCGGCGGAGAACTCCGCCACCGGACCAAGAGCCCCAGCGCCCACCGCCAGGCAATTGCCGGCCGGGTCGCACGACACCGCCGACAGGCTGTTGCCCGAAGGGGTCCCTGCCGTCCAGGTGGTGCCCCCGTTGGTGGTGTAGAGGTCCCCGGCCGCGACACTGGCCGTTCCCACCGCCACGCAGGCAGTGGCCGAGAAACAGGACACTCCCGACAGTGTGGTTATCGCACTCCCCAGGGGGAGCTCCTCTGCCCAAGAGCCGCCGGAATTGGTGGTCCCCAACAGTGCCGCCGGACCGGCGCCCGACGTGCCGGTGGCGAAGCAGACACTGGCTGACGCGCACCCCAGCCCGGTCACCGAGGTGACTCCAGCCGGAACCGATTGTGCCGCCCACGCCGTACCCCCGTCGGTGGTGGCGAGAATGACCCCGTTGCCCCCGCTCAATCCCCCGGCAAAGCAATCACTTGGGGTGGGGCAAGCCATCGCGTCCAGCGAGGTGGCACCAGCCAGCAGCTCCGGCACCCAGCTCGTCCCCCCATTGGTCGTGACCGACACCCCCCACCCGCTTCCGGCCGTCTCACAGTCATTCGCATCGCTACACGATATAGCTGTGACAGTCGGGGCGATCCCGGCGTTCGCCGGGCTCCACAGAGCGCCTCCGTTGGCAGTCGTGGCCGCGGCTGCTCCCCCGCCGGTCGCAGAGCCGATCGCAGCGCAGGCGGTGGAAGTAGAACACCACACCCCGTCGAAACCGGAAACCCCAGCCGGCGATGTCTCACCCGACCAGGTGCTCCCCCCGTCGGCGGTGGCGAACAGGACCGGCCCGCCTCCCGCGCCCGATCCGGCCGCCCAGCAGGAATCGTTCCCCGAGACGATCAGGCACGACACGCCCTCCAGGGTGTCGTCCACGCCGGCCACCGGCTCGGCGGTCCACGTCGCCCCGCCGTCCACGGTCACCACCGCATCGGTAACCGGGGCGGTGCCGGAATAGCTCGGTCCCACTGCATAACAGTCGGTCGCCGAGGTGCACGACACCGAGGTGAGCCCTGGCGCGGCCGGTGCCCCGAGAGGCTCTGTCGGTGCCGTCGGGAGACTCCACAGGTACCCACCGTCTGTCGAGGCAACCACTGTCGCCGCTGTCGCTCCTGCCGGCGCTCCCCCTACCGCCACGCACATCGCCGGAGAAGGGCAGGACACCGAGTTGAGAGCGGCGGTTCCCGGCGGCATCGCCGGTTGGGACCAGGATGTTCCCCCGTTGGACGAGGCAATGACAGCGGCGGTCCCGTTGACCTGGGCGCCCACCGCCACGCACACTGTCGCACTCGGACAAGACACGCCGTTCAGCACCGCCAGATCCGGCGGGACGGTCACCGCCGCCCAGGTCGAGCCCCCGGTGGCGGTCGAGAGCAGGACCGCGCTCTCCTGCCCGGTCCCCTGGTTCAGCGAATACCCGGTGGCAAAACAGGCTGTGCTGCTGGTGCAGCCCACCCCGCTCAGGGCCTCGATCGAACCGGCTGCAGGCGCCGGCACCGCCTGGCGAGACCAGCCCGCCCCGCCGTTCGTGGACGAGAGAACAAGCCCGGACTCGCCGATCGTTCCTGGGTCCTGCTGGCCCACCGCCCAGCAGTCGAAAGAACCCGCGGGTGCACAGCCAACAGCCGCGAGGGACTCGGAATGCTGCTCTGTGTTCCAGGCCGGTGGTGAGCCGAGCGGCTGGGGGCCGGGGGTCACTCCCCCCGACCGCGTCGATTGCGGGCTGGGTCCCGCCGCGTTGCTGGCGAACACCGTGAAGGCGTAGGAGGTGCCGTTGGTCAGACCGGTGACCACCGAGTAATCGGTGGAACCCCCGGTGACGGTGAGCCCCGAGCAGGAGCCGCAGGCCGTGGTGGGGATGATGGAGTAGGAGGTGAAGGGTCCCCCGGTGGTCGGGGGTACCCACGAGACGGTCGCCGCACCGTTGCCAGCGGAGACGGAGACTCCGGTGGGACCCGCGACCGGCACGGTCTGACCGCCGGTGCTGGTGGCCACCACCTTGGCGGTGCCCCCGGCGATGCAGTTGGTGGCGTTCTCGCACCCGACACCGGCTAGCCCGGCCGATGCTCCGCTGTCGCCCTGGCTGTACCAGGTGGCTCCGTCGCTGGTGGCGATCAAAGCGTCGACCCCACCTGGCCCGGGCCCCACTGCGATGCAGGAGGTCGACGAGGTGCAGGTGATCCCCGAGAGGGTCCCCACCGGCGGCGTGAACTGCGGGTCCCAGGTAGTCCCCCCGTCGCTGGACACCACGATTACCGGGTTGGCACCGACTGCCCCGGTGGCGAAGCAGGTGGTGGCAGAGGGACACGAGATTGCCGACAGGCTCACCACCTCGGCAGGAGGCGACCCGGGAGTGACGCTCCAGGCGGACCCGCCGTTGGTGGTCTCGATCACCTGGGGCGGGTGCCCCGCAGCGGTCGACGTTCCGATCGCGAAGCAGGTGGTGGTGGTCGGACACGAGATGGCAGAGAGTGATGCCGTGGTCGCCGGGAGAGCGCCGGTGGTCGGTGCCCACGAGGTGATGGTGCTGGTCACCAGAGCCAACGGGGCAGGCCCGGCCCCGGTCCCCACCGCCAGGCAGGTCGTCGAGCCCGGGGCGCAGGACACCCCGGTAAGGGCGGTGGGGGCCGCACCGGTGATGGTCTCGTTGGCCCATGCAGCGCCGTTGATGCTCCCCTCCGCGTATCCCGCCCCGCCGCCGGTTCCCACTGCGGCACAGTCACCCTGGGCCGCCGCCGACGTGCACGAGAGGGAGGCGACCGTCCAGGAGGACCCAGTGGGAAGGGCCGCGGAGGTCGCAGTCCAAGTCCCGCCCGACTCGCTCCACACATTGGCCTGGTCGCCCGCGCCGCCCACCGGGCCCATGCTCCAGCAGGCCGGAACGGATCCGCCCACGCACGAGACGGCAGTTTGGCCAACCACGGACGGTGTTATCGCGTTCCAGCCCGGCGGCGGAGGAGCCGCGCCGGCGGGTGCGGCCAACGCCAACACCCCCAACACTGGGAGACCCGTGCATACCAGCACGAGGAGCGCACAGTTCGAGAGGGTCCTCCTCCCGGGACCTCTTCTTCCTGCGATGGAGAACCGGTCAGAGAGTCCCTTCTCCCCGGTTCGGTTCACTGGTACCGATGAGGACCAGGTCCTCAACCCGACTCCCTCCGTGTGATGTGCCTTGGCAGGCAACCTTATTCGGTCGATTGGCTTCCGTCCTTGACTTTTCGAGGATTTCTCGCCGGATCGCGATCTCCACCCTGCCCCAGCCCCCCGCTCCAGCCCCATTCCCCCGCTCCAGCCCCCCGCTCCAGCCCCATTCCCTGCCCCAGCCCCCTACCCGGCCCCTTCTTCGTTCTTACTTAGCTAAGTCCGACTAACCCTGGTAGGGTGAACTCATGCCCACCACCGTCAACATGCACGAGGCCAAGACCCACCTCTCCAGGCTGGTCGAGCGCGCCGAGCACGGCGAGGAGATCGTCATCGCCCGCGCCGGCAAGCCAGCCGCCAGGATCGTGCCGCTCGAAGCCTCCCCTGGACCGCGCAAGATGGGAGGTTGGGAGGGGAAGGTATGGATCGCCGACGACTTCGACGAGACGCCCGAAGATCTGATCGATCTCTTTTACAACGGTCCGATTTTCCCCGATGAGCAGCCGGGCTCCGGGGAGTGAGGCTGCTGCTGGACACTCACGTGTTCATCTGGTGGCTCGACCGCAAGCCGATCACAGGATCTGCCCACGCAGCCATTAGCGACGGGACCAGTCAAGTATTCATTTCTGCGGTAACTCCCTGGGAAATCGCCATCAAGAAGAACCTCGGCCGCCTTAATGCCCCCGACGATCTTTCCGATCAGCTCGTTTCGCATCGTTTCGTCCCTCTTGACATCACCCACGCGCATGCACTGGCCGCGGGGTCGCTGCCGCTGCATCATCGCGACCCTTTTGACCGGTTTCTGGTCGCCCAGGCCAACCTGGAGGGGCTGACCTTGGTGACCCGGGACCCCCTTTTCGAACGGTACGACGTGAGGGTACTGGCCGCGTAGGATCGCCCCGCTGCGGCCCCCTTACTCCCGGCGCCCCCTACTCCCGGCGCCCCGGCGGCATCGCCGCGCGGATCTCCTCGGCAGTGGGCTCCCTTTTGCCATTGAGCTCCTCGGGGAGCAGCGCCATGATCGCCTCCATCACCACCCGGGTGGCCTCGGCTGCGTCCCGGGGAAGCGCCTCCGCTGGAATCGGCTCGCCCACCCGCACATTCACTCGGGGGGGCTTCCAGACCTGGGTCACCCGAGGGAAGTGGGCTGATCGGGGCCACACGTTCTCGGTGCCCCAAATCGCTACCGGGACTACCGGGGCGCCACTCGCCCTGGCCAGGCGGGCCACCCCCGTCTTGCCGGCCAGCACCGGTTCGAAGAACTCCCGCCCGCGGGGGATGGTCCCCTGGGGAAAGATGCCCACCGCGTCGCCTCCCTTCAACGCCCGGATCGCCTGGGACAGCGACTCGTCGGTGCCACTCCCCCGGTCCACCCTTATCGCCCCCATCGCCCGGGCGAGATATCCGACCACTGGAGCATCGGTCAGTTCCTTTTTGGCCAGGAAGCGGAGCGGCCGGCCGGTGGCGGCTGCCAGGAAGCCCACAGCCGCCACGTCGAAGTAGCTGCGGTGGTTGGAGGCCACGATGACCGGTCCCCGCTTGGGGATGCGCTCGGCACCGCGGATGTCGAACCGGGCAAAAGGCATCATCTGCGGGCGTACCAGCTTGACCGCCACGTCGAAGGGCTCGATGCCGGCCACCTTGGGCACCCCCTGGGGCACGTCCAGGTGGAGCACCGGCCAGCGCCGCGCCAGGGCCAGCGCCCGGAGGCGAGGGTCGGGGTTCACGGCGAAGGGATGCCCCACCACCTGTAGGAGAGGAGCGTCGTACACCGAATCCGAATACGCGAAGCTGGCGGCCAGGTCGACTCCCGCCTCCGCCGCCCACTTCCTCACTGCCGCCAGCTTCCACCCGGACCAGACGAACGATCCGTCAAGGCGCCCGGTGAAGGATCCGTCCCGGCTGGCGTAGCGGGTGGCCACCACCTCGTCGAATCCGAGGGCCCGGGCAAAGGGCGCGATCAGGTGGTGGGGGGTAGTGGTAGCCAGCACCAGGAGCCGGCCGGCGCTGCGATGCTCATCGATGATCACGCCAGCGAACGGTGCGACCTGGGGGGCGAGCAGCTCGGCGGCCAGCTCACCTGCCTTCTTTGCCGCCTCTACCGGCCACCCGGCCGAGGCGAATGCCGCCAGGCGGGCCAGGGCCATATGAGGAAGCGACTCGCCGAGGGTGTCGTAGATCCGGAGGAAGATGCCCTCACCGGGCAATCCCCGCTCGGTGGCGAGGCCAACTGCGGCCAGGGCTTTTCGGATGTAGGGAGTGCTTGCGCCGGTAAGGAGAGTCCTGTCGAGATCGAAGATGGCTGCCTGGTGGGGCTCCCCGGGACCGCGCCCTCGGCTCCTGTCCTGGCCACTCGTCCCGCCGGCTGTGTTGGACACCCTGCCCTCGCTGTCGATCTCCCCCTTAACGTGGCGAAGGGGCCGGCGGGGGGGTAGCCGACCCCTTCATTGAACCCATCAGGTGCTGGAGGGGGGATCCTGCTCCCTGCGGGCTAGTACAAATATAGCAGGTACCCCCGGCGGAAAGGCAAGGCGATAAACGCATTTTTCGCCGATTTCCATAGGAAATCGAGGCTTTTCCGGCTGCACGGCGGGGAAGCCCGAGCGGGTGGCGCTTTTTCCGGTGGACCCGGTCATCCCGCCCGGCCCTAACCGTTCGCTAACAAATGGCTCATTGCCACCTCACGAGTTGGTGCGATCACTGGTAATGACAGATCTCCCCGGTTCACCGTTGATAAAGGAGTCACCATGTTGAAAGCAAAGCTCGTATCCACCGCTATCGCCGGAGCTATCGGAGCTGCCGGTGTGGTGGGAATCGCGGCGGCATCCCCCTCGCTTGTCGCAAGTAGCGCACCGGCTGCAGCCTCGCTCACCCTGGCCAGTAGCTCCTCCGCCCCCCACGCCTGCCCCGAACCGGGTGGCCCGCCGGTGACCTCCGGGTCGACCGCCGCACCAGGTTCCTCCGGCTCCACCCCCCCAGTCTCCGTCCCGGCGGGTAAGTGCCATCCCTGCCCCTCGCCGGTGACCTCCGGGTCGACCGCCGCACCAGGCTCCTCCGGCTCCACCCCCCCAGTCTCCGTCACGGCGGGTAAGTGCGACCCCCAGCAGATCATTCAGGCACTTGTCGCCCGCGCCAACACGGCACTCCAGAAGATCAACGACGCAATCGCCAAGGGGACCGCCGCGGAGCCGAAGATCCAGGCAATCATCGCCAAGGTGGGCGCTCGTGGTGTGGACACTTCTTCCGCCCAGCAGACCTTTTCCGACTTCGAAAATCAGCTCGCCGCAGCCCAGCAGGCAGTTCAGCCGGTTCCCGGCCTGATCGGCCAGGTGAGCCCTACCAACATCCAAGCGGACAAGCCGCTCGGCCAGCAGGTCCGTTCCGATCTCCTCGCTGCCCGCAACGATCTCAAGGCCGCCTGGACCGACCTCAAGACCCTTCGGAGTGACTGGCAGTCCCTGAAGAGCTCGGCGGGATCGGGCGGCGGTTCCACCGGATCGGGCGGCGGTTCCACCGGATCGGGCGGCGGTTCCACCGGTTCCGGAGCCCCCGGGGCGGCTGGCGCGGCCGCCGGAGCGACCGGGAGCTCGCAGCTAGCCTGACCACCCGCCTTCCCCCCAAAGAAGCGACAAGGGGCCGGTCCTCTCCCCGGCCCTTTTGTCGCGTCAGGCTCTCCCCGAACACGTGCCTCGGTGCCTCAGCGCCCTGAGCGCTTGCTTTATGGGTCGGGGCGCTGTGCGCGGATGCGACGTCACAATGCACGCACAACATGTCGGGGGAATGCTTGACGGGATACCGGAGCTGTGCGAATACTTTGTGTTGCTCGTGTTCTCTGACGACTTCCCCGAATCTGCACACAGTTCCGCTTGATGCCTTCCTCCCTTGCGCGTACCACCGCCGTTTGGGGAGCGTTGTGCATCGGCGCCATCGTCGCCCAACCGGCTGAAGCACTGGCTGGGACGGGGACTTCCACCTCGACCTCCACCTCGACGGTCGTTTCCCCGACCCCCGCTGCAGGCCCCGCGGCCACCACCGCCTCGGGGTCCAGATCCCCCACCACGACCACCACGACCACCACGACCACCCCGGCCGCCCCGACCACCTCGGCCCCCACGACCACCTCGGCCGCCACCGCCACCGTCCCGAAGGTTTCCGGTACGGTCGCCAGCACCGGCTACCTCATGGCGACCACCCACGGCGCCGTATTGAGCTACGGAAACGTTCCCCTCAGCGGCTCGGTCGGAACCGTCACCCTTGCCGCGCCGGTGGTCGGAATCGCCGCCACCCCCACGGGCGACGGTTACTGGTTGGCGGGAGCCGATGGGGGTATCTTCTCGTTCGGTGCAGCCCGCTACAGCGGCTCGATTGGCCAGCTCGACCCGTCCACCTCGCCGGGTGGCGCGAATTCCATCGCTCTCAACCAGCCGATCGTCGCCGTATCCACCACCTGGGACGGCAAGGGCTACTGGCTTGCGGCCGCCGACGGTGGGATCTTCGCCTTCGGCGACGCCGGCTATTACGGGTCGATGGGGGGGACCAAGCTGGCCGGGGCGATCGTCGGAATGGCCCCCACTCCCGACAGCCACGGCTACTGGCTGGTAGGAGCCGATGGGGGAATATTCGGCTTCGGGGACGCCGGCTATTACGGATCGGCCAGCCAGCTCAACCCCCAGCGCGCTCCGGGCGGGACCAACGCGGCAAATCTCTCGACCCCCATTGTTGCGATGGCCGCCACTCCAGACGGGCGCGGCTACTGGTTCGTCGCCAGCGGGGGCGGGATCTTCACCTTCGGTGATGCGGGCTTCTTCGGGTCGATGGGCCTCACCGCCCTGGCGGCCCCGATCGTGGGGATGGGTGCCAGCCCCGACGGGCAGGGCTACTGGGAGGCGGGCGCCGACGGCGGAGTCTTCTCCTTTGGGGACGCACCGTTCCGAGGCTCTGACGGGCAGGCCCACGACCTGTTCTACCCGGTGGACTCCTTCGTGGCCGCTCCCGGCAGCGGAACCGACCCGGGCAATGGAGCCAGCGAAGGGCTCGATCGATATGCCACTGGAGCCGAGGGCTATGACATCTCCTGGCCCCAGTGCCCGTCCGGCAACTTTCCGCCACCCGCCGCCCTCGCCGTGGTGGGCATCAACAACGGTCATGCCATGAGCACCAACCCCTGCTTTGCAGCCGAAGCCGCCTGGGCCGGAGCCGCCATGAGCATTTACATGAACGCCGATTTCTTCGACACCAGCTCTCCTCCACCGCCTTCCGCGATGAAAGGTCCTGCCGGCACGTGCGCTAGCACCGACCTGGTGTGCCAGGGATACAACTATGGATGGGCCTCTGCCGCCTATGCGGTCAATGCGGCACAGGGTCTGGGGTACTTCGTCAATCTGTGGTGGCTCGACGTCGAGCGCGGCAACAATTGGTCGGGCTCGCCCTCAGCAAATGCAAGCGACATCCAGGCGATGCTCGACTACCTCCATTCGCAAGGGATCGTCGTGGGCATCTACTCGACCTCCTACCAGTGGGGCATCATCGCGGGAAGTTTCCAACCCGGGGTACCTAACTGGTACGCCACCGGGATGGCCGGCGACCCCCCGTTCGACTGCAACAAAGGCTTCACCGGCGGACCAACCTGGCTTGTGCAAGCATCGTGGAGTGGATCCAACGGCAACTTCGACGGCGACTTCGCGTGCTGAGAGTCGGTAAGCCGACCTTCGCCCTGCTCGGGGCCATCGCCTTGTCGGCTTGCTCGTCCGCCAAGCCGGCCGCCCATACCGGCACCACCTCCACGTCGGCGGCACCGTCGACCACATTCGTGCATTCGTCAACATCGACAACCATTGCGAGCGCTTTTCCCTCAGTGGTCACCGCGGCTATGAAGTCCATCGGCTCCACCAAAGCTCCGCTGGTGGCACCTCGGGACATTCCCCTCCCCCCCTCTGTCATAGCACTCTCGGCCACCACCACATCGAATTCCACATCGTGGTCGATCGACCTCTACGCGACTCCGATTCCCCTGGCGGTCAACGATCCTTCCCTATCCAAGCCTCCCTACGGGCCCAGCGGGCCCAGCCACGTCGGCACCTTCGGTGCATCGCAGTCTTCCTCGGCTGCCAGCGCGACCGCGGCACTCGATGCGCAAGCGGCGAACCTCGATCACGATTGTCGATCGCAGCTCTCTCCTGTGTCCTTGGGTGTGGGCATCAGCGCGCAGAGGTGCGCCAATGGCACCGGAACCACCTTCCTCTGGACCGAGGGCGACTGGCACATAGGCGTCGACACCTCCAACTCGGCCGGCCCGGCTGATACCCAACTGGCCAATCAGATCGCCTCGTACCTCCACACCGCCTACCTGCCCGCACCCTCGTCCGTCGGTGTCATCGCAGCAACCGCAACCGGTGGTCCGCAAGCGACCAGCCCGTCCTCGACAATTCCGGGCACTGCCACCACCACGGTCACCATCGACTGGGCGGTCGGTGCCACCACTCTGCATTTCTCCGATGATCTCGACGCGCTGGGTGGCCTCCGCATGGCGGTGTCAGAAGCGCCGTACTGATCCGGGTTCAGCGATCCAGGATCGACTGCGGCAGGGGAACCTTGGCATCCCTGACAGCAGAGACCATCTTGCCGAATCGCTCGGCATCGCCCAACTCCTCGATCCAGTGCAGGGCCTCTTCCTCATCCACCGTCCCGGCTCTGAGCATCGAATCTATGTCTACCCAGTCCTTCGGTCGGTTGAACAATGCCTTGAACACGGCGAGATCCGTGGCACAGACGAACGGGAGGGCGTCGCCCACAAAGTCGTAGAATTCTTTGCGCTCTTGGACGACCCTGTGGAAGTCGTTCCTCAAGAAGAAGAGGTCGACTGCCGTTTCCTTCTGCCACCGCAGCTTGACCTCTCCCTTCGCCTGAGCGATCCTCACCTGCGTGCCGGTCCACTTGACGAGGGGCGGCATTGCCCGGATCACCCGCTCGGCGTCACTACTGTCGACGCCTATGTTCACGTCAACGTCGTCGGTGGCTCTCGGCTCGATAACGTGGTAGGCCAATGCGATGGCTCCACTGAACGCGTGCTCCACTCCCGCAGCGTCCAGTGCAAAGTGAACAGCCTTGACTTTCCGCTCGAACGGAACGAACTCAACCATGTGAAGCAACCGTTCTCCCAGCATCGCTCTTGGCCATGGCATCTGTGAAGCTCAGCACGTTACGTAGCTTGCGCGAGCTGGCATAAGGGTTGGCGAACTCGCCGTCCCCGATGTCAGCCAACCTGATCGTGCAGCCGCACGCGGCAAGCAGCTTGAGGAATGTGTCGACAGTCGGATCTACCTTGCCTCGCTCGTAGTCACTCACGCGGCCTGGTGGAACGCCGGACTCGGTGGCAAGCTCTTGCTGGGTCATCTGGGCCTCGACCCGTGCCCGTCTAATCAGGTACCCCGCCGGGGAATATCTCCGCATACCCATACCCTATCATATGTGATAGGACAACTTGCAGAGCGGCGAGGTTTCGCGCCAACCGGCGCAGGCTCTTACCGCCTCCGCCAGGCGAAGAACTTCACCGCCAGCGCAACCAACCCCACGATCACCGCAACCTTCACAACCGTGGCGATCACCCCGACAACCCATGAGAGCACCGAAAAGGCAACCACCACTGCCACCACCCCGATCACCACGCTGACCACCGCTCCGGTCAAGGTCATCGGCGAGCCGGAATTGCGGCGCTCCAGGTTCACGTACCCAGGCTACACCCACAGGTCCCCCCTTTAACGGGCACCCCGCGATGGCTAGGGTGGCCCCCATGACCGATGTCGCTTTCATCGGGACCGGACTGATGGGTGCTCCCATGGCAGAGCGACTTCTCCGCGCCGGTCACCGGCTCACCGTCTGGAACCGCACCGCATCCAAGACCCGGAATCTCGCAGCTATGGGAGCAACCGTCGCTGATTCGCCTTCCGAGGCCGCAGCCGGGGCCGGGGCGGTTGTCACCATGCTTGCCGATCCCCCCGCTCTCGACCAGGTCGCCTTCGGCGCTGGCGGCTTCGCCCAAGCACTCGCCCCAGGGTCGCTTTTCATCGAAATGTCCACCATCGGACCCGACCATCTCCTCTCGGTTGCAGGACGTTTACCCGCCGGGGTCCGGGTAGTCGACGCTCCGGTACTGGGAAGCGTTCCCCAGGCGATCGAAGGATCCCTGGAGATCTTCGCCGGCGGCGAGGAGGCCGATGTCGCGGCAGCGATGCCCATTCTCACCGTATTGGGCAACACCACCCGGATAGGTCCGCCAGGATCGGGGGCTGCGCTGAAGCTGGTGGTGAATTCCGCTCTGGTCTCCCTCCAATGCCTCCTGGGCGAATGCCTCGCATTGGGAGACTCGTTCGACATCAGCCAGGCGATCGTCCTCGACGCGCTGTCTGCCTCCTCCCTCGGTCCAGTGGTTGCCAAGAAGCGGGACAACGTTGAAACCGGCGTGTTCACCCCCCGCTTCACCCTCGCCAACGGGATCAAGGATGCCGCACTGGTGGAACAGGCTGCCCGATCCCGGGAGGTTCCGCTCCGGCTCGCACCCGCCGCTCACTCGTGGTACGCCGACGCGCTGGCGGGCGGGCTGGGTGGCGAGGACTACTCCGCGGTGGTGAAGACCATCAGGGCAAGGCGCTGACCATCAATCCGCCCCGAGGGGACTGGCGGCTTCAGCCGTCAGGGGAATCGGGGCTCGGGCCGTAAGCCCGACATCTCGGTCGGATG
>JAKAWH010000070.1 GCA_021817065.1 Actinomycetes bacterium | reverse complement strand
CCGAAGGTCTCGTGGAGCCCGATGGAGAAGTCGTTGAACGAGGGATGAAGGTCGAGAGTGCGTCCTCCGAAGGTGTGGAAGAACCGGTCGGTTGGCATCACCGCGGCAACTTCGGGGGTGCCTTCCCTGACGATGCTCTCGGGTCCACCAGCTTGAATCGCGTCCAGCATCGCGTCCGCGATCTGGCTGAATGCATCGTCCCAGGAGATCTGCTCCCACTGGCCGCTGCCACGCTCGCCAACCCGTCGCATCGGGTGGAGGAGACGGTCGGCCTGGTAGAGCTGCTGGCTCCAGCAGGCTCCCTTGTTGCACCCCATCGGGTTGAAGTCGGGCACTCCTTCTTCGACGGTTCCGAAGGTGGCCGCTGGCTCTTCGCGGAGGACTTTGCCGCCGCCGGAGTAGACCCGGAAGGGGCAATTGCCCGGGTAGCAGTCCACGCAGTGGGTTCCCCACCCCACCTGCTCCCAGCTCCACCGTGATCGGTACTCTGTTAACGTCCGATCGCGGTGGCTTCGTGCTTCGGTGTGTGCAGCGATTGGAGTGGCTCCCCTCTGCGCGTCTTGAAACGATGAGATATGAAGTGTGTAAATGTCTCACGCCAGTCTCGCCATTCGCCCTCCCCTCCAGTAGGGCCTAAAGTCCCTATTGAGGGACTTAAGTCCCACCGGTACCGTGAGGTGATGTCCGATCTGGATCACGCTGTTTCGTTGCCGGTCGCCGAACGGCGTGCCGTGGTGCAAGATTTCTTCTTCGCTCATCCGGGAGACGGTCGGGAGGGAATCGGATTCGGACGGGCAGTGGCCGATTTCCTCGACTGGGAAGTCGCCAGCGAGCGAGTGGTCGACGGCGACGGCGGATCCTGTTGGTGGAAGGCGGTGAACGGGTTTCTGGTGCTCGACCTCACCGCGGCGATCGGCGGGGGGATGACGCGGGAGGCCCGGGCATGGAGGGATTACGCCACCGGGCCTGCTGCGGACCAGCAGGGTCGCCTGTGGCATGCGCACGGGCTCTCCATCGAGCGGGCGGTGGGCGTTTCCCGAGAGCTGGCCGCCAACGAGCCGGCACCCGAACGGGAATTCATCGGGATCGTTCTCGCCGCTCTCGACCATGCCGGCTTGGTCTCGAGATCCACCGATGACGCTACCCTGGCGACCGCAGTCGAGCGGCACTATCCGATGACCTACCCGATTGCGGCAGAGGAGCTTGAACGATTGCGGGATTTTGGAGCCACCACGGAGAGCGGATCCGGAAGACCACCGGGCAGGTGACCGTGGGGCCCAGACCATGGGCTGCGATCTCCAACGTGGAGCCAAGCGGAGGGCCGGCGGTTCCCGACACTGCCGGGGTTAGGCTGGGGCATGACCGAGCCCAACATGGAATTCGCACCGAGCGCCAGGACCCTCGAGCTGGCAGCGAAACTGAGTGGGTTCCTAGAGGAGAAGGTGGTGCCGGCGGAGGGGGTATACGAAGAGCAGGTTGCCGCTGCTGCAGCCGAGGGCGGGCAGGAGTGTGAGGAGTTCCACTACCCCCCGGTCATGGCCGGTCTCCAGGCGGAGGCACGGCGGCGGGGTCTGTGGAATCTATTCCTGACCGGGGAGGGTATCGCCGACAGGTGGGGAGCGGGACTGACCAACCTGGAATACGCTCCGCTGGCGGAGATCAGCGGCCGTAGCCATCTGGCCCCGGAAGCCCTCAACTGTTCGGCACCCGATACTGGCAACATGGAGCTTCTCGCACACTTCGGGACTGCCGAGCAACAGGAGCAGTGGCTCGGTCCCCTTCTCGACGGGCAGATGCGGTCGTGTTTCGGGATGACCGAGCCCGACGTCGCCAGTTCCGATGCGCGCAACATCCAGAGCCGGATCGACGTCGAGGGAGACGAGCTCGTGCTCAATGGACGGAAGTGGTGGAGCACCGGCGCTCTCTCGCCACGCTGCAGGCTGGCCATATTCATGGGGAAATCCGACCCGGGCGCCCCTCCATATGTTCAGCAGACCATGGTGCTGGTGCCGATGGACGCACCGGGCGTGACGGTAGTGCGCCCCCTGTCGGTGTTCGGCTACCTGCACGGCCAGGGGGGTCACGCAGAAGTGCATTTCGAGGATGTCAGGCTGCCCACCTCTTCCATCCTCGGCGATCGGGGGGCAGGATTCGCCATGGCGCAAGCCCGTCTGGGGCCCGGGCGCATCCACCACTGCATGAGGGCCATCGGGATGGCCGAACGCGCTCTGGAACTGATGTGCAAGCGTGCGCTCGCCCGAGTGGCCTTCGGCAAGAGCCTCGCCGAGCAGGGCGTGATCCAGGACTGGATCGCCCGTTCCCGGGTGGAGATCGAGCAGGCCCGCCTTCTCGTGCACAAGACCGCCTGGCTGATGGACACGGTTGGAACCAGGGGAGCGCGAGTGGAGATCTCGGCTATCAAGGCGGCGGTACCCTCCATGGCGGCACAGGTAGTAGACCGGGCCATCCAGGTGCACGGAGCAGCAGGAGTCTCCCAGGACACCGCACTTGCCGGACTATACGCGGCCGCCCGAATGTTGCGCATTGCCGACGGACCCGATGAGGTGCACTACATGGCTATCGCTCGGCGCGAATTGCGCAAGTGGGTGGGGGACGGGGGCTGACCCTCGCTGCCTCGGGCGGCTCGTGCTCACCTCAGTGATGCCCGGGGCAAAAAAGTAACGACCGCCGTGGCCAGAGTCGAGACGGGAGGATAGGGAATACGCCATCTCGTGAGCCTGGCCACGTGCGGTCGTCGGCTCTGCGATGCTCATCATGCCCGAGGAAATGGCTCGCCAATAGGGCCGAAAGTCCCATGCTCGAATGGACTCTGGTCCTGTTCTACGAAGATTTTTCGGCCAGGGTCGAAAGTCCCGAATCGGGCGGCGAAATCGTCTCACCCTCCGAGATGACCGGGGGCCCGTACCAGTTCAGCGCCACCATCGCCAGCAGTCCCATCCACACAGCGGACGCCAGGGCGAGGTGGACGTCCTGGAGCGCGTCGGGTGCCTTGAGTATCGCGGTGGCGGCACCAACGACGATCTGGGCGGCCAGTGCGCTGCCGATGCCCCAGGCGAGTGCCCGCCGGGAGGTAGAGGACGGCCTGGCGGCGAATTGCCCGGCGAGGGCGACCAGTATCGCCACGGTGGCGACCAACACCGTTCCCCGGTGAACCATCTGGATTGTCGCGAACCGGTTCCAGCCATGAGGAGGGCTGCATGCCGGCCATGCGGGGCATGCACGCGCGGCATTCCCGTCGACCACCACCGAGCCCGACACCATCACCAGGAAAAGGGCGATTACCGCGACGAGAGGCGCAGCCGACCGGAATCCAGGCAGCAACCGGGGAGGGTCGCCGGAAGCCGGCTGTGCAGGAGTGCGGGTTGCTACGGCGGTGACCACGGTGGAAGCCGCCAGCAGGAGCCCGGTGACCAGGTGGGCAGCCACAGTAGGAGGGGCGTTGTGGGCTACCACGGTGATTGCACCGAGTATGACCTGGATGACCACGATGACTGCGGAGACCATTGCAGGTAGCACCGCCCGGGGTAACTCTGAACGCGCCCTGATCGCAGCCACCAGGGTGGCTGCGATCGCGATGGTGACAACGGCAGCCAGGTAGCGGTGGGACTGCTCCATGACCGCGTGGAAACCGTGGGTGGGGCCGAGCTGCCCGTAGCAGAGGGGCCAACCGGGACAACCCATACCGGATTCGGTGACCCGGACCGTACTGCCTAAGACCAGCAATACGTAGGTGGTGACCGCGGAGATGAGGGCGAGAAGGCCCGCGCGGCGGGCAGCGTTGGAGCGTTCGGGCACGGAGTGGCCAGCATGCCGAGGGGCGAGACCTGGCACCAGGGTCGAAAGTCCCCATATGTGGCAATTTCGGGACCTTTGGCCCTTTACGGCGATCCTAAGGGAACAGAAGATTCGTTGTAGTGAAAATTGTTAACACGGGTCTCGGCGAGTCCCGCGGGGAGGGGTAGTGGCCGGCGCGGTGGTCATGACCCAGCACCGCAGGGCACCGATTCGAAGGCTTCGATACAGCCTGTCCGATCGCCCATTCATCGTCATCTGGGAGCTCACCCGAGCGTGCGACCTGGCCTGCCGGCACTGCCGCGCCGACGCGCACCCGGACCCGTGGCCAGGGGAGCTGTCCACTGGTGTGGGGCTCTCCCTGGTCTGGCAGGTGGCCAACCTGGGCAGGCCGCGGCCGGTGTTCGTGATGACCGGAGGCGACCCGCTGAAGAGGGAGGACCTTGTCGAGCTGGTGAAGTACTCCAGCACGAACGGGCTCCCCCCGGCGATTGCCCCTTCGGTTACCCCGCTTCTCACCGCCGAAGCAATTACATCCCTGCGGCAAGCTGGAATGTCGACGCTCTCGCTATCGCTCGACGGCTCCACTGCCGAGATCCACGACGGGTTCAGGGGCATACCGGGCTCCTTCGAGGAGTCGATCAGCGCGATCGAGACGGCCAAGTCCCTGGGGATTCGGGTGCAGGTCAACACGACGGTCACTCCTCACGACTACCTGGACCTCGCTCGTATCGCACATATGGTTCGCGCCTTCGAGCCGGTCGCCTGGAGTGTCTTCTTCCTGGTGCCCACCGGGCGGGGGGTCGATCTCGGTCACTTGAGCGCCGAGGTGTGCGAAGACTTGCTCCACTTCCTCTACGACGTCGGCAAGGAGATGCCGGTGAAGGTTACCGAAGCTCCCCATTACAGGCGGGTGGTAATCCAGCGCCAGATCCTCGAGGAGAAGGGGAGCAGCGCGCACCCGGGTGGCGGATCGGTGTACCACGCACTCCGCTTGCAGTACCGGGAGCTGAGCAAGGCAGGCATGCTGCCCGATGGCCCGATGGGAACCTTCCGCCCGACTGCGGCGGCAGGCGGGGCGGGTCACGGGAAGCACCATCCCAACGGGGGGTCGGGAAACGGGGGGTCGGGAAACGGCGGATCGCGACTGTCCATCAAACGGTCTCCGCTAGCAGTGTCGTCTAGCCGCGGGTTCGTGTTCGTTTCCCACACCGGCGAGGTGTACCCCAGCGGTTTCATGCCCATCTCGTGCGGCAACGTGCGGGACCAATCGCTTCTGGACATATACCGCGACTCGCCGATGCTCCAGGCGCTACGCGATCCGCGCAAGCTCCTGGGACGGTGCGGGCTCTGCGAGTTCCGGGAGATATGCGGGGGGTCACGGTCGCGGGCTTTCGGTGTGACCGGCAACCCGTTTGCCGAGGAGCCCTGGTGCAACTACGAACCGGGTTCTTTTCCCGACCAGGAACGGATCCGGGACATCGTCGAAAACCCGGAACTGTGAGCGCCGCAGGGGATGGGCGTTAGATCCCGGTACGCCGAATCGTACGCGGGCCACGACTTGTAGCCTAATCTTATCACTGTCTAGATTGTCGCTAGTCTGATTCCTGTGGAGGAATGGTGTATCTGGAACTGAACGGGAATACAACGACCGAGCAGCAAGAGGTGAAGGTACAGACGCACCGTTTCGCCGAGGAAGTCGTGCGTCCAGCCAGCCTGGTCCTCGACAAGCTGAGCCCTGAGGAGGTGATCGCACCCGGCTCGCGATTGTGGGAGGTATTCCGTGCTTGGTACAGACTGGGGAACCACGCCACCCGGATACCCGAGCAGGTCGGGGGAGCGGATGCGGATCCGCTTTCCAGTCATATCGTCTACGAGGAACTTGGATGGGGTGCCAGTGATCTCGCTATCAGTCTGGGTGTTGCCAGCATGCCCTTCGACTTGGCTGCGGTAATGGCGCAACTCACCGGCAACCGGGAGGTGATCGACGAAGTGGTAATGCCTTTCTGTGCGGACACCGAGGCCTCGTTCATCGGCTGCTGGGCGATCACCGAGCCCGCTCACGGCTCCGACTCGCTGGCGGTAGGGACCGAGTCGTTCTCCCTGCCGGAGACGGCCGGCGGGTGCCGGGCACGCCAGTCGGGGAGCGACTGGGTGATATCCGGACAGAAGTCTGCCTGGGTCTCCAACGGAACTATCGCGAGCCATGCGCTCCTCTTCTGCACGGTCGAGCCGTCGCGGGGCATGGCGGGAGGTGGTGTGGCTCTGGTCCCCCTGGCAAGCGAGGGAGTGAAGCGGGGAGCACCCCTTGACAAGCTCGGGCAGCGTTCCCTCAACCAGGGGGAGATCTTTTTCGACGAGGTCCGGATCCCCGGGGGTTACATGCTCGTCGGGCCTGACTTGTACCCGGAGGTGCTCTCGGCCACCCTGGCAATGGCCAACGCCGGGATGGGGGCGATATTCACCGGCTTGGCCCGATCGGCCTTCGAGGAAGCGCTCACCTACGCTAAATCGCGCCGGCAAGGGGGGCGACCCATCGCAGATCACCAGCTGGTCCAAGGGAAGCTCTTCGCCATGTTCAACGCGGTCGAGCAAGCTCGCGCGCTTTCCAGGGCGGCCCTCGTCTACAACTCCAACGCCTTTCCTCCGGCTCTGGCCTACTCGATTGCCTCGAAGGTCACTGCCACACAAGCCGCCTTCTTCACTTCCAGCGAGTTGATCGAGGTGATGGGGGGAATGGGGCTGTCCCGGGAGATGATCGCAGAGAAACTCTTCCGCGATGCACGGGCGTCGCTCATCGAGGACGGGGTCAACGAGTTCCTCTCGCTGGTCGGCGCACGCTATCTGCTCGACCGCTACTCGGTGGACGGCAAGTGAGCCGGACGTGAGAAGCACCCGCGTCCCGGGTTTCCCGGATGCCGCGGATACCGCGGCGAACGGGGCGGGGGGACGATGACCCGGACTCCGTCCTTCGTGGAACAGCTCATCCGCCAGCGGGCCGGGGATCATCCCGATCACACCTGGTTGAAGTGGAAGGACACCACTGTTACTTGGGGGGAAGTCCTCTCCAACATTCGCCGAGTTGCGAATGGCCTCCTGGAGCTGGGGGTCCGGCCGGGAGAGCGAGTAGCCATCATGGCGGCCAACCGGCCAGAGTTCCTCTGGGCGCATTTCGGGTCGATGTTCATCGGGGCGCAGTCGGTGCCGGTGAACATTTCCCAGCGTGGTGTGACCCTCAGCCACATCCTCGGGAACTCCGACGCGACCGCGGTGATCGTGCAGGATGACCTGCGCGACGTGATCGAATCGGTCCGCAAGGACACACCGGCAATTCGTCACGCAGTGGTGATCGACGGTGTGCCGGGCCGCGGTGTCGACTGGGACTTCGATCGCCTGATGGGGGCCGAGGACGTCGACCCCGACGTGGAAGTCGCCGATGCAGGGGGTGCGGGGGCGATGCTGTACACCTCGGGAACTACCGGACCCCCGAAAGGCGTGGTGTCGACCAGCGACGCGGGCGCCGCAGTGGGTGCAGCGGTGATCGGCTCTCTGGGGGTCGGAGCTGGCGACACCATGTACACCGCCCTGCCGCTCTTCCACGGCAACGCTCTCCTCGTCTCGGTGATCGGTTCCATCGTTCTCGACGCCGCGCTGGCGCTTGCCGAGCGCTTCAGCGCATCGCGGCTCTTGGAAGACTGCCGCCGGCACCAGGCTGTGGAGTTCAACACGTTGGGCGGGATGATCTCCATATTGCTGAAACAACCCCCCCGTCCGGATGACCGCGACCACAGCGTGCGGACCGTGCTGTCGGCGGGATGCCCGCCGGACAGGTGGGAGGAGTTCGAGAGGCGTTTCGGGGTGCGGCTGGTCGAGTTCTACGGGATGATCGACTCCCCGGGCCTGCTCTTGAACGCTGAGGGTCGCATCGGTTCGATGGGCAAGCCGGTTGGGGGAGTGGAATTCCAGGTGGTAGATGGCAACGAGAAGACGGTTGGGCCGGGGCAGGTGGGGGAGCTGGTGTTCCGTCACCCCCTTGGTGCGACCACCGCCTACCACAAGCTGCCCGACGCCACGGCCGAGGCATACCGGGGAGGGTGGTTTCACTCCGGTGACCTCGCCGAGTGCGACGCGGAGGGCTTCTTCTACTACCGGGGAAGGAAGAAGGAGTCCATCCGCCGGCGCGGTGAGAATATATCGGCGTGGGAGATCGAGACGGTGTTGAACGCCCATCCGAAGGTGCTGGAGGCCGCCGCCTATGCTGTGCCCTCGGAGCTGGGCGAGGACGAGGTGATGGTCTCGGTCATCCCGATGGCCGGGGAAGAGGTCGTCCCGGAGGATCTGGTCGCGTATTGCGAGGGCAAGATGGCGCGGTATGCGGTTCCGCGGTATGTGGAGCTGGTAGACGAATTGCCGAAGACCGAGACCCAGCGGGTGCGCTACGGGGAACTGCGTGCCCGCGGGATCACCAATACAGCCTGGGACCGGGAAAGAGCGGGCCAGCCCACCGGGGCGGGGACGTGATGTGTTCGAAGTTCGCGGGAGTGGGGACGTGAAGCACCGGGAGCATCCGCTCCGGGTCGGAGAGTGAAAGGAGTGCGCGTGAGCGATGCCTACGTAGCCGGTGTGGGGATGACCAACTTCGGGAAGTTTCCCGAGGCCACTATCCGTACATTGGCCGAAGAAGCCACTGCCGCAGCCCTGGCTGATGCCGGGATGTCGCCGGGAGAGGTGGAGATCGCGTTCTTCGCCAACGCGGCTGCGGGGATCCTGACCGGTCAGGAGATGATCCGGGGACAGGTCGCACTGCGCAATACCGGGGTGCTCGGGATACCTATCGTCAACGTGGAGAACGCCTGCGCATCGGCGTCCACCGCCTTCTCGCTCGCGTGCATGGCGGTCGCGGCGGGGACCGTCGAGGTTGCTCTGGCCATCGGGGCCGAGAAGTTGACTCATCCGGACAAATCCAAGTCGTTTGCGGCGATCGGAGCCGCGGTGGACATGTTCATGGTGGAAGCGCTCAAGAAGAGCGGTGTGCTCGGCGGCGGTGCGGCCGATAGTAGCCCGGGCGACGCCACTGCCGGAGGGGACTCGGCCAAGCCCAAGAAGTCGATGTTCATGGACATCTACGCCCTGAGCGCGAAGATGTACATGGAGAAGAGTGGCGCTACTGCCGAAGATTTTGCCGAGGTGGCGGTCAAGAGCCATCTGCACGCTGCCGACAACGTTCGTGCCCAGTACCGAACTCCGGTGACGCGCGACGAGGTGCTGGCAAGTCGGGACATAGCCCCGCCGCTCACCTTGCTGATGTGCTCGCCGATCGGGGATGGTGCTGCAGCGGTGGTGGTGACTTCTCGTGATCGCGCACGAGCAGCGGGACGCCGGCTGGTGCGGGTCCGGGCATCGTCGTTGGTGTCGGGTCGGGACAGGACGTTCAGCGAGCCGGACGCGGTGGAACGGGCAGCAGCGCTCGCCTACGAGCAGGCGGCCCTCGGTCCCAACGACGTGGATGTGGCCGAGGTACACGACGCGGCTGCCCCCGCCGAGCTGATGGCCTACGAACAGCTCGGATTGTGCCCTCCGGGCGAGGGTCCCAAGTTGTTGCAAGCGGGTGACACCAGGATCGGTGGCCGGATACCGGTGAATCCGAGCGGTGGGTTGCTGGCCAAGGGCCACCCGATCGGGGCTACCGGGTGTGCCCAGATCGTGGAGCTGACCGAACAGCTCCAAGGGCGCTCCGGGTCCCGGCAGGTGCATGGCGCTCGGGTCGCACTCGCCCAGAACGGGGGCGGGTTCCTGGGGACAGATCCCGCTGCGATGGTTGTAAGCATCCTGTCGACCGAGGAAAGGTGAGACGATGGAATTCAAGGAAGTGATCGGTCTCAGACGCTCCATCCGCTGGTTCAAGCCTTGGCAGCCGGTGGAACGGGAGAAGATCCAGGTGATGCTCGAGGCAGCGAATCGCTCGTCGCGCTCGATGAACGCCGACTACTGCAAAGCGGTGGTGGTCAATCGTGACGATCTGGACCAGGAGACCCGGGACGCCCTACGCAATCCCACTACAACCGTCGATCTCGATCTGGCGCCGACCTACATCTTCTGGTTCACCGACATGGACTACGAGGTGGGCACACAGGATCGGCTGAAGGAGCTGGTCCAGCACAAGGTCCTGCCGCCCAGTCACGGGTGGTCGGAAGCCTATGTCGACGAGGTGGTGTGGGGGCAGGTGATCGAACCGATGTCCAAGGTGTTCGCTATCAAGCAGTGGATGGGTTCGATCGAATCCGGGATATGCATCTGCAATGCCTTGAATGCCGCGGTCGACGAGGGACTCGGAGCGTGTCTTCATGCGATGGGCAATCCGGCAGTGGTCAAGGAGGTCCTCAAAGTTCCCGATTCGTGGTTCCCCGCCTGGCTGATGCTGGTGGGCTATCCACTCGAGGACCGGGAAGCGGGGGGGCAGCGGCCCCGCCGGCCCTTGGATACGAACTTCTTCGAGGGAACCTGCGAGACGCCCTTCGTCCCCGATCCGGAGGTGACGGAACGACTCCGCCGAGAGGGCATGATCCAGGAAGCAGGTCCATTCCCCTGGCGCGCCGACGAGGTCCGTATGCTTTCGAGAATGTTCGGGCTCCCCGAATGAGCGACGTATCGTACGAGGAGGGTTCCCTGCCATCGGACGGGATCGTTGCCTCCCCGGCGGTGGCGCGGTGGTTCTCGAGCGCCGGGTACGACGCGGCGTCGGAGGCGGACCGGAGAGCGTTGCTGGATGATCTGGAGGCATTCTGTGCATACGCCGGCGATCGGGAACCCGACGAGCTGGTGAGGAGCTGCTTCCGGATCGGCGAGGGCGGAACCAAGGCGATCAGTGTCAAAGGGCGGCGCGAGATGCAGGAGACCATCGAAGCCTTCGTTGCCCATCGCGGGCTTTCAGGTCACGCAGGCACGGTGATGGGCAATCGGATCAGGAGCTTCCTGATCCACAACGGGGTGTTCATGCAGGGAGTCCCGTCGTTCCGCTGACTCTGCTGCACGGGTGAACTGGGGGGCTATCGGGACCGGTTCCGGCCGGGAACCGGTTCAGCCGCTGGCAGCCTCGGTGAGGACGCCGATCTGGCTACGGCCGGTTGCCGGACAAGTCGACAGGGACGTGCTGAGCGAGTCGGCAACCCTGTAGAGGAAGCTCCGAACGGTCGCCTCGGCGACCCGGTGGAGCACCGAAGCGTCCAGTCGCTCGCCGAACTCGCCCATGGGGGGGTCGTAGCGGCCACGTAGGGAGATCTGTGTGCAGGTGCTTCCGACCGGGGCGATCTCCAGGTCGGCCTCGAGGTGAGGGAACATCGCTTCGGCGCGGGTAGCGTCCCAGGCCATCGGGATGGTCAGCCATCCCTGGTGTCTCACCGGAGTCTCGAAGGTGACGCGCACTTCCTTGCAGAACCAGCAGTGCTTGCCCCCCAAGCCGACCCGGATACGCAGATCCTCTCCATCCTGGTGCGAGGCGCGAACCAGGGGCTCCAACCAGGAACCGCCCTTGAGCATGATGTGGTTGGCGGCATCGTCCCAGCACAGATCTACGTGGACGAAGTCGTAGAGGAACATTACCGGTGGGGGAAGGCTCGGCGACATTTCACTCGGGGAGCACCCCGGTCGCTGTGTGGTCTGGGGAGGCTACTCATCACCGACAGGATCGTCAATTCGGGTTCCCTATAAAAGAGGCGAAGGTCACATGCGGGAATTCGCCATATAGGGAAGGGAATAGAGGCGAAAGTCCCAAACGGCTGCACGGTCATCGGAGCACGCCGGGCTAGGATGACCAGGTGGTAACCACCCGCGGTGGTGGGACGTCAGCCGTGCCCACTTATCTTGACAATATCCTGGCCCATCACCGCGATCGGGCACGCGCGGACACCCGACCGATGGAGGAGCTTCGGGAACATGCCCTCCGGGTGGCGCCCGTCCGGGGATTCGCCGCTGCACTGGCTGGGGATGGCATTTCGGTGATCGCCGAAGTCAAGCGTCGCTCACCTTCGCGGGGCGACCTCTGCCCGGACCTGGACCCGGGAGAGTGCGCTCGTGAGTATGCCGTTGGAGGCGCGTCGTGCATGTCGGTGCTGACCGATGGTGCTTTTTTCGGGGGAAGTGCCGACGACCTCCGAGTGGCTCGGGGGGCGACTGATCTGCCGGTTCTCCGGAAGGATTTCACGGTTTGCCCGGCGGACGTCCTCGACGCACGGGCGATGGGTGCCGACGCGGTTCTCCTCATCGTCGCCGCCCTGGACGACCGCGAGCTTCACGATCTGATCGACCTGTCCACCGAGATCGGTCTCGACGCGCTGGTGGAAGCCCATGACGCCGCCGAGATCGAGCGCGCCTGTGTGGCCGGTGCCACCTTGGTGGGGGTCAACCAGCGGGACCTCACCCGCTTCACCGTGGATACCTCGCTGGCTTTGCGCCTGGCACCGGGGATTCCCCAGGAGGTGATCGGTATCGCCGAGTCGGGGATCACCTCGCCAGAGGATATCGCCGCTCTCGCTGCGGCCGGGTACAGGGGCGCCCTGGTGGGCGAATCGGTGGTCACTGCACCGGATCGAGCGAAAGCAGTGCGGACACTGGTGGAGGCTGGAGGTGGAAGGCGATGAACCACTCGCCCGGCGATCTTTTCGTGAAGATCTGCGGCACTACCAACGAGGAGGATGCGCTGCTCGCGGTGGCCATGGGGGCGGATGCTGTCGGTTTCGTCTTCGCCTCCTCGCCCCGCCAGGTTGGTGTGGAGCAGGTGAGGGAGATCGTCCGGCGGCTTCCCACCGAGGTGATGACGGTCGGCGTCTTCTGCGACGAAGCGGTCGACACGATCGCCGAGACCGCGGCCGCGGCCGGTTTGTCGGCGGTGCAGCTCCACGGCAACGAGACGCCCGCTTTTACCGCCGAGGTGTCGGCGCGGGTCGGGTTCACCATCAAAGCATTCAGGGCCGGTAGCGACCAGGTTGGAGCTGCTCGCGAACACAGGGCGGACGCGATCCTGCTCGATGCCGACACTCCCGGCTCCGGCAAGGTGTTCGATTGGAGCCTTAGCGAGGGAATAGATCGGGGTGCGAAGTTGATCCTGGCTGGGGGGCTCACTCCGGCCAACGTGGGTGCTGCGATCAGCGCCGTACGGCCCTGGGGGGTGGACGTGGCGTCGGGAGTGGAATCCTCGCCGGGGCGCAAGGACGCCCAGTTGGTGCGTAGTTTTATCGACGAGGCGCGGCGCGCGGCCGTGTTGCTTGCCGAGCGCTCCGCGCAAGCGGCGGCCAGCGGCCCGTCGGGCGGGGCCCATTCGGCCTATGACTGGGAGGCGTCGTGACGGTTCCCCCCATGGCAGCCGGGAGCCGCCCTTTTCCCAATAATGTGCCAGCAGGCCGAGTGCTGATGCAGGGGAGCCCTGGGCCCACCGGCCGTTTCGGGGAGTTCGGCGGGAGATTCGTGCCGGAGTCCCTGGTGCCGGCCTGTGCCGAGTTGGAGGTTGCCTTCGCGAATGCCTGGTCCGATCCGGCATTCCGGGACGAGCTTTCCGGGTTGCTCAGCTCCTACGCGGGGCGACCCACGCCGGTGACCGAGTGCGCTCGGCTCTCCGACGTGCTGGGGGTGCGGGTTCTCCTCAAGAGGGAGGACCTGTGCCATACCGGTTCGCACAAGATCAACAACGTCCTCGGCCAGGCGTTGCTCACCCTCCGCATGGGCAAGAAAAGGGTGATCGCCGAGACCGGTGCCGGGCAGCACGGGGTGGCCACCGCCACTGCTGCAGCGGCTTTCGGCCTGGAGTGCGTGGTCTTCATGGGCGAGGTCGATGTGCATCGCCAGGAGCTGAACGTGTTCCGGATGAAGCTCTTGGGTGCGGAGGTGCGGCCGGTCTCCAGCGGATCGCGCACGCTGAAGGATGCGGTCAACGAGGCCCTGCGGGAATGGGTGGCCACGGTCGACTCCACCCACTACTGCATCGGATCGGTGGTCGGCCCACATCCTTTTCCCTGGATGGTGCGGGAGCTGCAGTCGATCGTGGGCAACGAGGCGCGGGAACAATGTCGGAAGGTTCTCGGGGGGTCCGATCCGGACTACGTGATTGCCTGCGTGGGGGGCGGTTCCAATGCGGCGGGGACTTTTGCGGGGTTCGTGGGGACCGGGGCGAAGCTGGTCGGGGTGGAGGCCGCCGGGGGAGCCGCCATCGGGAGAGGCGGGATCGGCGTGGTCCACGGGATGCGCTCCCGGCTCCTGCAGGACGAGGACGGCCAGGTTCTCGAAGCTCATTCGGTCTCCGCCGGGCTGGACTATCCCGGGGTGGGACCCGAGCATTCCCAACTCGCTGCTATGGGACGGGCGGTGTACCGCTCGGTCGATGACGAGGAGGTACTGGCGGCATTCCGGCTCCTTTCCGAGTCGGAAGGTATCCTTCCCGCCCTGGAGCCGGCCCACGCAATCGCGTGGCTGACTCGGGAGGCCGGCAAGGAGATTCCGGTGGGCTCCACCGTGCTGGTGACCTTGTCGGGGCGGGGTGACAAGGACGTGGACCAGATCGTGGGGTTGCTGGGGTGAGGGCTTCCCGTGGGTCGCGACCTGGCCGGGCCTGCCGGCTCGCGCAGATAGCTCGGAAGATGGGATGAACCTGGAATCCACCCTGCGTGCTCGGCGGGACTCCGGCCACAAGCTCCTAGTCGCCTATGTGACCGGCGGGCTGCCAGTGGGTGGCGGCGAGACCTGGATCGAGGTGGTGCGGGCAGTGGCGGCGGCCGGTGCCGACGCGGTGGAGGTGGGGATTCCTTTTTCAGATCCGGTCATGGACGGGCCGGTCATCCAGGAGGCGTCCCGGCTGGCCCTGGAAGCGGGCACCACCCCGCGTGGCCTGCTCGCCGAACTGGCGGGCGCCGGTGGGGGCGCAGGAGGAATGGGAGTTCCGCTAGCGGTGATGACCTACTTCAACGTGGTGCATGCTTTTGGGCTGGACCGCTTCGCGCAGTCGCTCTCCCGGTCGGGGGTGGACGGCGCGATCATCCCCGACCTGCCCCTTGACGAGGCGGGGCCATGGATGGCGGAGGCGGTGGGCCACCGAGTCGAAACGGTGATGCTGGCGGCCCCGACCACCCCGGATGAACGCCTGGTGGCGATCTGCGCGGCGTCGTCCGGATTCGTTTACGGGGTGGGCTTGATGGGGGTGACCGGTGTGCGCGACTCCTTGGCAGCAAGCGCCCTGGCTTTGGCCAAGCGGTTGAAGGCAGTAACCGACAAGCCCGTCCTCATCGGGGTGGGGGTATCCGACGCAGCCCAGGCAGTCGAGGCGTGCAGCGAGGCGGACGGTGTGGTGATCGGTTCTGCTCTGATGCGCCGGTTGCTGGAGGGTGCAGGGTCGTCGGGTGTAGCCGAGTTGATAGCGGAGGTGCGAGCGGCGCTCGAGGCGGGGTGAGCTACGTGCGGGATGCGCCCCGTCCCCGCGCTTTGGCCATCCTCTTGCGAATCACGTCGCGCCGCTTCTGCAAGTCGCGGTAGCTCAGCCCTTCGTCGTCGGGGGCGAGCCCGAAGGAGGCGCGTATCCCGTCGAGATCGATGGGCCGGGTGGCCGCGTCTCCGAAATCGGCGCCGATCTCGGTGGCGATGCGCTCTCCCCACTTGGCGGCGACGTCCTGGGCGAACTTCCCGATCTCGGCGATGATGTCGATGTCGGGAGCCATGGTGGCGAGCGACCCGTCGAGGAACATCATGTCCTTGGCGAAAAGCATGAGCTCCTTGGGCATTCGGGCGCCGTAGGCGAGAAGCGCCTGGATGATTCGCCTTATCTCGGCGGCAATCTCACTCGCCTCCATTTCGGTGGGGTCCATAACCGGCCCGTCCAGGTCGAGGTCGGAGATCATCGCGTCGATGTCCACATCGGTGGGGAGCGCACCTAGGTCGCGCATGGCGGCGATCTGGGAATGGAGGTCGTTGGTGGTTGCCCCGACCACCCACCGGAGGAAGGCGATCCGCTTGGGCTGCTCCAACCGACCGGTGATCCCGTAGTCGAGGAGGGCAACCTTGCCGTCCGGCTGGACCATGAGGTTCCCACCGTGCAGATCCCCATGGAACACCCCGTAGAGCATCGCCCCCTCCATGAATGCCGCGAACCCAGCGGTGAGCACTGCGGCGGTGTCGATCCCCGCTGCCCGCATGGAAGCCACGTCGTCCCAAGGGAAGCCGTTCAAGCGTTCCATCACCAGCACCCTGCGGGTCACCAGGCGCGGGTGGGGGCGGGGGACCACGATCGCCCGCCGGTCGAGGTCGGCGTGGACCCGTGCGATGTCCAGCATGTTCTGGGCTTCCAGGCGGAAGTCCAGCTCCTCGACGATGGTCTCGGCGAAGAGTTCCACCAGCGCGGGGGGGTTGGCGAGCGCGGATACCGGGATGCGCCCGACCAGGAGGGGGGCCAGCCAGCTCATCACCGCAAGGTCACGGTGCACCAGCTCGGCCACC
>JAKAWH010000069.1 GCA_021817065.1 Actinomycetes bacterium | reverse complement strand
ATCCATCGTGGACCGATGGGTGGTATCGGCCCGTTGGGGCCCCCGAAGAAAAGGGTCACCATGATGGCCGACATGGTGATCGAGCCCATGAATTCGGCCAGGAAGAAAAGGGCGAAACGGAGCGACGCGTACTCGGTGTGGAACCCCCCCACCAGCTCCTGCTCCCCCTCCACCAGGTCGAAGGGGGGATGGTTCATCTCGGCCATCGAGGCGATGAAGAAGATGGCGAATGGAACGAACACCAGGGTGAAGACGTTCCAGTGGGGCAAGTAGTGGCCGATGTCGTCGAGCACCACTCGCAGGGGATTGGCGCCCTTGGGAGGCAGCGCAGCCAATCGCCCGGTCTGGTAGCCGACGATCCGTGACAAGGTGAGCGAGCCGGTGTTGAGAACCACCGCAGCAATGGAGAGGCTCAGCGCCGCTTCGTATGAGATCATCTGAGCCGACCCGCGGATCGAACCGAGCAGCGGGTACTTGGATCCAGATGACCATCCGGCCAGCATGGTCCCGTACACCGCGATGGACGACGCTGCGAGCACGAAGAGTATCCCCATGGGAGGGTCGACCCCTTGAAGCTGCACCCGGTGGTGGGCGATGGTCACCGCCCGGCCCACCGGGACCACCAGGAAGATCAGCAGTGCGGGGATCAGAGCGAGAAAAGGCGCAAGTTTGAACACCACCCGGTCCGCCCGATCGGGGATGAGATCTTCCTTGAAAAAGAGCTTGATCCCGTCGGCCAGCGTCTGGAGGATGCCCCAGGGACCGGCCCGGTTGGGACCGATCCGGTTCTGCATGTCGGCAATAACCTTCCGCAGGAACCAGATCAACATCATCACCGACACCATGAGGAAGGCGAAGGCGATCACCACCTTCACCACCACGATCACGAGGATCGCCAGGGTGATCGGTCCGTTCAGCATGGGGTCACCCATCAGCGACCCCCGCTCTTATCCGCCACCGCGGTCGGCCGGTCCGGCCTCACCGGTGCGCCTCCAGACGGATGTCGGTCACCGGGGCCGACAGGTCGATCAGCGATCGAGCGCTCACCGACCCCTCGGCTACGGCCAAGTTGAACCCCATCACTGCGGTTCCCCGCTGGACCTCGTCGTCCACCTCTACCACCACCTGGTGGGAACCTCCCGGCGAGACGGCCCGCAGGGTGTCCCCGGTGGAGGCCCCCAGCCGATCGAGGTCGTAGTGGTTGACCCGCACTGTCCCCACCGGGGCGAGCGCTGCCAGGTGAGCGCTCCCCACCACATGGGTCCCGCAATCGTAGAGGCGGTAGGGCGCCACCAGCCGGAGCGAGTATGCGTCGGGAGCGGGGAGGTCGGGGGGGGAGGCTGGCCGCGAAAACCGGACGGCGCCGGGCGAGGCGACCGCCCCCGAAGGTCCAGTCGTCCCTGTCCCTGCGAACAAGGGAGACGGAGATGGGGGACGCACCGCGTGGTGGGGCAAAGATCCGATTCCCGGGGTGGCCACCGGGTCGAGCGCCCGGGGGGCCCCGGTCAGCCCGACCGGGGCGGTGGCGAGGGGCAGCAGGACGCCGTCCCGGGTGGAGGGGGCGTTCCAGATGTGGGGTGTGAAGTGGCGGAAGAGGGGGACCAGGCGGGTCCGTTCGGCGGCGATGTCGTCGAACGACGTGAACCCGAGATCCGAGCCCAGGGCGGTTGCCAGTTCGGCGGCGATGGCCCAGTCCTCCCAGGCCTGTCCGGGCGGGGTGACCTTCTTCCCCAACGTGGTGACCCTGCCCTCGAAATTGGTGGTGGTCCCTCCCCTTTCGGCATACATCGCGGCAGGAAGCACAACGTCGGCCCGGCGTGCCGATTCGCACAGGTGGGCGGTGACCGCCACGACGAAGGCCCCCCCGGAGAGCGCCTTCTCCGACTCGTGGTCCGGAAAATCGACCACCGGGTCTGCACCCAGCAGGATCAGCGCACCCAACGACCCCTGTGCGGCCGAGCGCAGTATCTCGTGTGTCGACATTCCTGTCGACGCGGGAACCCGTCCCCACCCGCTCTCCGCCGCGAAGGTGGAACGCCCTCCTTCCAGAGTGACCCGACCGGGAAGGATGCCCGGTGCAAGTCCCGCGTCCAGCGCTCCGTGGAGATTGCCCCTCCGGTGGACGGTGAGGTACCGGGTTTCCGGCCGGGCGGCGGAGAGGGCGGCGACAGCGGCAACGGTTGCCTCGGTCGACTCGGCCAGCGAGGGCCGGCCCACCACCGCTACCGCAGAGGAGAAACCGGCCAGGAGCGCCCGGGTCCGGGCGACATCCGAAGCAGCCACTCCGGCAATGGGGGGAATCTCCATTCCAGCGGCAAGCGGCTTGGGATCCGAGTCGGCGAAAAGCGCCGCCACCAGGGAAGCGGCCTCCCCCGGCCGGTAAACCAGAGTCTCGGTGGCATAACGCCCGAGTGCTGTGCCCACGCTGGTGAGCTCGATCACCTTGGTGCGACCGGACTGCGCGGCTGCCTTGAGGCGCAGGAAAAGAATCGGGGCCAATTCGCGCAGATCGGGCGTCATCACCAGAACCAGCGGTGCCGAGCACACTTCGTCGATGGTCGCCTTGGGTAGACCGAGCACGGCGTCTGCGGGTAGACCGTCGCCCAGATCGGCGTCGACCGAGTCGGTGCCGATCACCGACTTGACGAGCTTCGCCCAGGCGTAGGCATCCTCGTTGGCAAGGCGGGCTCCGCCGATCACGCCCACCGCCGAACTGGGGTCGGAAGCTACCTCCATGGCGCGCCCGATGCCCTCGGCAGCCTTCCGGAGAGCCTCTGCCCAGGTGCACTCGACCAGCTCCCCGCCCTCGCGCACCATCGGCACGGTGACTCGGGAGCCGGCCCGGTGGGCTTCGAAGTCGAAACGCCCCTTGTCGCACAGCCAGCTCTGGTTGACCGGGTCGGAGTCCACGCCCAGGTATCGGATCACCTGGTTGGACGACGACTGCACCACCACCCGGCACCCGGTGGCGCAGGAGGTGCAAGTGGACTCCACCTGCTCCAAGTCCCAGGGGCGGGCGGCAAAACGGTAGGGGGTGGCGGTGAGCGCTCCCACCGGGCAGATCTGCACCGTGTTGCCGGAGAAATAGGAGGTGAACTTCTCACCGGGAGCAATGGCCACTTCAGTCGAATCGCCACGGGAGAAGAAGTCGATGAGCGGGTCGCCAGCGATCTCGGACGCGAACCGGGTGCACCGAGCGCACTGGATGCAGCGTTCCCGGTCCAGCAGGACCAGATCGGAAAGCTCGATCGGCTTGGCCCAATGCCGCTTCTCCTCGACGAATCGGGACTCCCCCGGGCCGTAGGCGAGGGTCTGATCCTGGAGAGGGCACTCGCCTCCCTTGTCGCACACCGGGCAGTCCAGAGGATGGTTGACCAGGAGGAACTCCAGCACCCCGTCCTGGGCCTTGCGGACCTTCTCCGAGTCGGTGACCACCTCCATGCCGTCGGCAACCGGCAGGTAGCAGGCGGGCTGCAATGACATGCCCCGGGGGCCGGACACCTCCACCAAGCACATCCGGCACATCCCGACCGGCTTCATGCGGGGGTGGTAACAGAAGCGGGGCACGTTGACGCCAGCCCGATCGGTGGCAGAGATGATCATCTCGCCCTTGGCTGCAGCGATCTGCTTGCCGTTGACGGTGATGGTCACCGTGTCCTCGGAGGGTATCCCCGATTCATTCACGGACACGGGCATGCCCCTTCCTTGATGTGGAGGAGATACTCGTCGCGGAACATCCGGATGGACCAGGCGACCGAGGAGGGGATGGAAGGTCCCAGCACGCAGATTGTGGTCTGCGCCGGTGGCCAACTGACTCCCGGAGCGATGTTGTCGCACGCATCCATCAGCAGATCCAGGTCCTCCTCGCGACCTTGGCCGTCCTCGATGCGCCGCATCACCTTGTCGATCCAGCCGCTCCCCTCCCGGCAGGGGGTGCACTGGCCGCACGACTCCCGGTGGAAGAAGCGCGCGATGCGCCAGGCGGCCCGCACCGCGCAGGTATCGGAATCCATGACGATCACCGAACCCGACCCGAGCATCGATCCTGCCTTGCCTACCGCGTCCTGGTCGAGAGGAAGATCGAGTTGATCGGGACCGAACCAGGGAGCCGACGCCCCGCCGGGGATGAACGCCTTGACGCTCTTGCCGCCGCGCACCCCCCCGCCCAGCTCCGGGTCGAAAATGAGATCCCGGAAGGTGAGCTTGGACATCTCCACCTCGTAGTTGCCCGGGCGCACCACGTGCCCGGAAAGCGCGAAGATGCGGGTTCCGGTCGATCGACCCTGTCCGAGAGCGGCGAAGGCGGCCCCGCCGTTGGACACGATCCACGGCAGGTTGGACACCGTCTCCACGTTGTTGACCACGGTCGGTTCGCCATAGAGGCCGATGGCGGCAGGAAAGAAGGGCGGCTTGATGCGCGGGTATCCTCGCTTGCCCTCCAGGCTCTCCAGGAGAGCGGTCTCCTCCCCGCAGATGTAGGCGCCGGCGCCAGGATGGACCACCAGGTCGACCGAGAATCCGGAGCCGAATATGTTCGCACCGATCGCCCCGTGCCGGTAGGCATCGTTGACTGCTGCGATTACCCGTTCCATGCCGAGGGCAAATTCCCCTCGTATGAAGATAAAAGCCTGGGCGGCGCCGATAGCATAGGCGGCGATGAGAGTCCCCTCCACCAACTGGTGGGGGTCCCGCTCCATAAGCATCCGGTCCTTGAAGGTCGCCGGCTCGCTTTCGTCGCCGTTGATCACCAGATAGCGCACCGGATTCGGGCGCACCATCGACCACTTCCGGCCCGCTTCGAAGCCGGCCCCTCCCCTTCCCAGCAGGTTGGAGGCGAGAACCTCTGCGACCACCTCTTCCGGGTTCATGGTGAGGGCTTTGCGCAGACCCTGGTACCCGCCCGAAGCGAGGTACGCGTTCAACGTATGTCCCTCCTCCATGGGGGGGCGCGTAGCGTCCCCGGTGCGGGAGGTGACGATGAAGGGGGCGCCGGTGCGGGGAGTACCGCTCATCGACACGCTCCCCCGGTAAATGGCCGGATGCTCCGGTCGCCGTACACAGCACGGGTCATCCCTTGGCCTCCTTGGCGGCCTGGCGCTCGCTACGGGCACGGTCGGAGGCCGCACGCTCGGCGAGAACCTCGTCGCGCTGCGCCATGAGCGTCACCGTCCTATCGACCCGGGAGACAGTTCCGTGACAGGGTACGTCCCCGTCAAGACGTCCCGCGGCAAGGTCGTCGACCAGTGTGTCAAAAGTCGATTCGTCCTGGTTGGGGAAGTAGCGGTAGTTGACCGCCACGCAGGTAGGCCCGTCGCAGCCGGCCAGGCACTCCATCTCTTCCAGTGTGAAGGTTCCGTCCGCAGTGGTCTGGCCACAACGTATCCCCAGGCGATCTTCCGCATGGGCGAGCAACTCGTAGGCACCTCCCAGCATGCAGGAGATGTTGGTGCAGACTCCGATTAGGAACTTCCCGACCGGCTCGAGGTGAAGCATGTCGTAAAAGCTGGCGGTGCCTCGCACTTCGGCAGCCGACACTCCCACCAGCTCGGCGATCTGGGAGATCGCATCTGGGGTCAGCCACCCTTCCTGGGCCTGGGCTTGGTGGCAGAGGGGAATGAGAGCGGAGCGCGGCTGGGGGTAGAGCGCCACCGTCTCACGGGCGCGCGCCAGGTTCTCGGGAGTCAGTCCTGCCACTACCGATCCACCTCCCCCATAACAGGGTCGACAGACGATACGATTGCCACTGCGTCGGCGATCATTCCGCCGCGTAACATAGCCGGAAGACTCTGCAGATTGACAAATGACGGCGCTCGGATGTGCATACGGTACGGGCGTGGCGTCCCGTCGGAGACCATGTAGCAACCCAGCTCTCCCCGGGGCGACTCGATGGCGACGTACACTTCCCCTTCCGGAACCGCGAATCCCTGGGTAAAGATCTTGAAGTGGTGGATCAGTGCTTCCATCGACTCGTCGATACGCCCGCGGGGCGGCGGAGTGACCTTGCGATCGTTCACCCGGTAATCGCCGGTTGGCATCTTCTCCACGATCTGGCGGACGATGCGCACCGACTCGCGCAGTTCACCCATGCGAACCGCGTAGCGGTCGAATGTATCGCCGACCGTGCCGACCACTACATCGAAATCGACCTGGTCGTAGGCCAGGTAAGGCATTGCGCGGCGCAGGTCCCAGGGAACCCCGGAGGCACGGAGGACCGGGCCGGTCGCCGACAGCGCGATGGCGGTCTCCGCGTCGATGACTCCCACCCCTTCGGTACGCTCCCGGAAGATCGGCTGGCCGGTGAAGAGATTGTCGAAGTCCTCGAGGGTCGCCAGCACCGAATTGAGGATGGCATCCACGTCCTCTTCCCACCCGGGGGGGAGATCGGCCGCGACCCCTCCAGGCCGGATGTAGTTGTGGTTCATCCGCACACCGGTGGTCTTCTCGAAGAAGCGAAGGATGCGTTCACGCTCGCGGAAGCCATAGATCATCATCGACGTGGCGGCTAGGTCCATGCCGTTGGTGGCCATCCAGGTGAGATGGGAGGAAAGCCTCCCCAACTCCGCCATCAACATGCGTATCCAGGTGGCACGTTCGGGCACCTGCACTCCGAGCAACGTCTCGGTGGCGAGGGAGAAGACCGCCTCGTTGGCCAGCGGGGAGAGATAGTCCATCCGGGTGGTGTTAGTGGCGCCCTGGATGTAGGAAAGCTGTTCCCCGGTCTTCTCCATGCCGGTGTGCAGATAGCCGATCACCGGCTTCACCCGGAGCACCGTCTCGCCGTCCAGCTCCAGCATGAGCCGCAGCACCCCGTGGGTGGACGGGTGCTGGGGACCCATGTTGATGATCATGGTCTCGTCGCTCAGCGACTCAGCCTCGAAGTCGTTGGGGTCGATCACCATCCCCTCGGGAAGGCGCAACACCGCGCCGTGCGCACCGGCGACACCGCCTAGCTCGCGGGCGAGCTCCTCGCGCACCGTCTCACCACGGGGATACATCTCCTGGGAACCCTCGGAGGTCTCGCGGGCGAAGCCGGTCATCGCACTCTCTTGGTTCCGCTCGAAGCGGCGGCCGCGGCGGCGGCCAGCCTCTCCTCCCGGTCACGACCGGTATGGACCAGGTCCTCGGGACTCACCCCGGGCTCCTTGAACTTCACCGGCACCGACCCCACGTCGTAGTCCTTCCGGAGGGGGTGACCCTCCCAATCCTCCGGCATGAGGATGCGGGTCAGATCGGGGTGCCCAGTGAAGACGATGCCGACCATGTCGAAGGCCTCTCGCTCCATCGCCTCGGTCCCGGGAAATATCTCGAAAAGGGAGTCGACCTCCGGCTTGACCGCGGGTACCTGCACCCGGATGCGGACCCGGCGACGGGCCTGGATGTCCAGCAGGTTCACCACCACCTCGAACCGTTCCGGCTGAACACCCTCGGGAAGATTCCGTCCGGGATGGGCAAGGTAGTCAACGGCGCAGAGATCCGAGCACATGGTGAACCCGGCGTCGCACAGGGACCGGACTGCCTCGGCATAGGAAGCGCGCGAGGGGAAGCCAACCAACTGTCCACCGGCGCCGGCGGACCAGGGGATCCCCAGCACGTCCAGCGGGTTTACCGCTGAAGTGTCACTCATCGCGGCGTCGACACCCCCAACTGGGCAAGATCCGCGCCACCGCCGAGGCGCGAGAACCGGCGCGGCTCGTTCTCGGCACGCCGGCGCCTGGTGAGGTCCCCGGTGCGGATCTGCTCGTGGAGAGTGAGGATGGCGTGCTGAAGGGTCTCCGGGTTGGGGGGACACCCCGGCGCGTAGACATCCACCGGCACGATCTGGTCGACGCCCTGAACGATCGCGTAGTTATTGAACATTCCGCCCGTCGACGCACACACCCCCATGGAGACCACCCACTTGGGCTCCATCATCTGGTCGTAGACCTGCCGGAGAACGGGTGCCATCTTCTGGCTGACACGTCCCGCCACGATCATCAGGTCCGCCTGGCGTGGGGACGCACGGAACACCTCCATTCCGAATCGCGACAGGTCGAAGTCGGCGGCCCCGGTCGCCATCATCTCTATGGCGCAGCAGGCCAGACCGAAGGTGGCAGGCCACACGCTCATCCGCCGAGCCCACTTGACCAGGTCTTCCAGGCGTCCGGTTAGGAAATTGTGGTTCAGGCTCTCAAAGCCCATCAGGCGGCCCCTGCCATCCTGGTCGATTCCACGGTCGAAGCACCCATCAGGCAGCCACCACGTCCGGGTCTTCACCGGTGCCGGTTCCCTCCCCGCCGCCAACCTCGGCGGCTGCCGGCACCCGCCGGATGGTCGAAGCGAGAGTCCGGTCGGGAGGCCCGGCCTGGCGCAACCGGTTGGCCGGGCCCCAATCGAGCGCCCCAGCCGACAGCAGGTAATAGAAGGCTGCAACCACCGCCACTGCGAACACCACCATCTCCACCAGACCGAAGGTCTTCAGTTGCCCGAAGATCACCGCCCAGGGATAGAGGAAGATGATCTCGATGTCGAAGATCACGAAGATCATTGCCACCAGGTAGAACTTGACCGGGAAGCGCTCGGCGGGCTCCAGGGTGGGGACGATGCCGCACTCGTAGGGGGCGGACTTGGCCGCGGTGGATCGGCTCGGAGAGAGCAGGTTGGAGGCGACGATAGACACTGCGGCGAAGGCCACGCCGACAACAATCATGATCAGGATGGGCAGGTAGTTGCTCATGGTGTTCCTTGTTATCGCGCCAGACCAGCGTGCATCCCGACTTGTGCCTTAGGTCACAAGCATCCTCTCGTGAGGGTTTATCACGGCACGCCCGCAGGAGGCCAGGCGGCGCAAGAGAGCAGGTGAGAGGCACCGTGAATCTACGGAGAAAAGAAAGGGTAGCTGGGCAGGCCGGCCGGCCCCTAGCATCGATGTGATGAAGTCCGAGGTGGTGGTGATCGGGGCCGGCCCGGCCGGTTCCTCCTGCGCCTACTGGCTGGCCTCGGCTGGCCACGAGGTGACCGTCATCGAGAAGAAGGTGTTCCCCAGGGACAAGACTTGTGGCGACGGGCTCACCCCCCGCGCGGTTGCCCAGCTCGCCGACATGGGCCTAGCCGGCGACATCGAGACCCGCCACCTCTACACCGGCCTGCGCGCCTGGGGATTCGGGAGGGTGCTGGAGCTGGAATGGCCCGAGCACCCCCGGTACCCCTCGGTGGGCTACACGGTCACCCGCCACGATCTGGATGCCCTGGTGGCCAACCACGCAGTGAAGGCCGGTGCCACCCTCCTCCAGGGCAACGAGGTGACCGGACTCATCCGGGAAGATGGCCGGGTCGCCGGGGTCCTCGCCACCTCGAAGAATACGGGCACAACCGAGGAAGTGTTCGCCCGCTACCTGGTGGTCACCGACGGCGCGAACTCGCGCATCGGTCGGGAACTGGGAGCGCGCCGTGTCAAGGAGTGGCCCCAGGGGATGGCCATTCGGGGCTACTGGGAGTCCCCCCGCCACGACGAACCCTGGATCGAATCCCACCTGGACATTGCCGGGGACGGAGGAGAGCTGCTCCCCGGCTACGGATGGATATTCCCCCTTGGAGATGGAAGGATCAACCTGGGTGTCGGGCTCCTCGACACCAACCGCCATGCCATTAACGGAAAGGCGGTGAACACCACCAAGCTCCTCGATGCTTTTCTCCGAAAAGTGGGGGCCCGGTGGCAGATCGACGTGGACGCGCCCTGTACCCCACCCACCGGGGGACGCCTACCGATGGGCCTGGCGGTAGGCCCGCGCTCGGGACCCAACTACCTGCTCGCCGGAGACGCCACCGGGTCGATCAATCCGTTCAACGGGGAAGGCATCTCCTATGCCTACGAGACCGGCCGGATGGCGGCCGGGTGCATCGCCTCCGCACTGGAGGGAGGGGGTTCCGCCGCCCTGTCGCGCTACGACCAGATGGTGGAGAACGAGTTCGGCTCCTACTACCGGTTGGGGCGTGCCTTCGTGAGGGCCATCGGGCATCCCGCGGTGCTCCGTGCCTGCGTGGGAGGCGGTATGCGCTCCAAGGCCATCATGGGAGTGGTCATGCGGGTGATGGCCAACCTGCTCCGCCCCGAGAGCCACGGAGTCGCCGAGTCGGCAGTGGCCACCCTCGAAGCGCTGACCCGGATGAAGGACCGGATCACCGGCTAGCAGCCACGAGCGGGAGACATCACTAAGAGCGAGCGCCTATCGGTTCAGGCTCTTACCTGCTGCGCTGAGAGGGCTGCCTTGGAGGTAAAGGAAGTACACATCTCCCAGCGTCGAGCAGTCCTTGATCTGCGAATCGCCGAGAATTCCCGTTAGCCCCTCCAGTAGATCAAATAGCTCTATCACCCCGATCGAATCCAGACCCGCATCCCCCACCAGCTCCATTTCGGGTTCGAGCACCTCGAACCGATCGAGCCCGGGAATCCTGGTAGATAGAAATGTGGCGAACTCTTCAAAAGCAACACCCGCGCCGCTTTCATCGCGACCCAGTTCAACAAGAAGGTCCGCTCGTGCCATTTCGCCATTCGCTCGCCATTGCTCCCATGTCTTGCGGAAGATCGCAAGGACATAGAGATCCCAGCTCCTCCCCAAGATACGCTCGTGGCCGCGAAGAATTCCTTCGATCTCAAAGACCCGTCCTGCCCCGGAGCGAAACATCCCCATGTTGAATGCCGGGCATTCCGCGTACAACTTCTCAAATTCCCAGGTCTTGAAAAGGAAATCGACAAACAGCTCCATCGCCTCCATCAATAGCCCTGAACCGCACAGCTCGCCTCTACCCTGAATCGCTACGAACGCATTCCGGTTCTTGAACTCCGCCTTGTAGCACGATACATGGCCGATCGGTTCGCAGGGCTGGATTCGCTCGACCAGGTACATGCAATGGATTTCAGAGCGCAGTCCCTGGACGAACTGCTCAAAGCTCGGCTGCGATCCCCGAAACCGCCAGCGAAACCCATCCTCAGGCTTCACGGCCAGCTCGTACAGGAACGGGTAATCGCCAGGCCGCACCGGCCGCAGATGAATCCTTGAACTCCTCAGTGGGGGAATGTCCAAATACGAAAATACCGACGTTGACCCGTCGAAGGCTTCATTCATCGCGAGACCATTCGTTATGTTGCTTTCGGTGAGGCGCCTGTCCGACGATCGACTGGGCACCCAGCCGTTCTCCAGAGTCACCATATTTGGTCCTCCCGGCCGAATTGATCTCCCACTTGGACCATTTCCAGCCCAAGCAAGCGATCGGGCAAGAAGAACCGAGTACCCGCAAGTGTGGCAACTGACAGTATCGAATACAGAACTGCTGCCACATTGGCACCCGGGACCGGTCCGAGCACAATCCACGGGCACTGAACACAGCTCCACGCGAAACTCTTCCACACCGATGGGTATCCACCATCGTTCACATCGCGCAGCGCAATACCTGCTCGTCGTTCTCCGATGCTTTGTCCCCGTCCTCTAGACTTCGGAAGTATCGAGATCCCGAAGAAGATGACGTCACCAACGCCCGCCGCCACCAACAAGCCGATGGACAGATGCAGCGCATCCCAACTGAATTCGTTTGGATTCGCGCTATTGCGCTGGGAGAACAAGAGGAGAAATTCAAGGAAATAGGCAGCCAGACCTGTAAGAACCAGATCTATCAGGTAGGCTGATCTCCGCTCGCCTGCCGAGGCTGGCGCAGGAGAGCGGAGATTGTTATCTTGCACTTCTTCCGTGCTCCACGTTGATATGGTCTCCTCAGTCCGTCGCGACCCTAAGGATTTGCTAGGTCGTTCAGTGCCTGCTGTAGGCCAGGAAGCGGCCGAATCGAAACAGAATGATAGCCCTGCTCACAACTCTCCTCAGCAGAACTATCTAGCTTCCCAGACTCGACTGCCTGTTGCGCTGTTTGCAGAGTCGAAACACCGTTATCGGCAGCGTCAGATTGAGCGACCGTTACGCCGAGCTTGTTCAAGCAGGATGCCATTGTGCGGTACGCGGACTCGACTTGTTGGGCTGTGGGCTGATGCTGCAAAATGTATACGGCCTGCACCGCCGCGCTTTCATGGTCGCACACGCCATCCTTAGCCTGAACCGTGGCTTGCGCCGCTGCAGATGGAGGAGTCTTGGGGTCCTTCATCCCAAATGAGTACGAAGCTGCATACGTCAACATGCCACCCGAAGACGTCTTGGGCGACGAGACGGTGAACCCATAACCACGAAGGCAGGTGACCGTTGCATCCACTGCCTTTGAATAGGCGCTGAAGTCAACGGTCCGATGTGCAAGGAGCTGGGTCTCCAGGGGCGTCAGGTTGGACAAGACCTGTTGGGCCTCATTAGATGTAACTGGGGGTGTAGAAGAAGGTGCTGCGGCCGCACTTGGAAGGTACGCATAGGCTCCTCCCACAGCGAGGCCCGCCACGGCAGCGATCACAACTGAAGGAATGGCGGTCCGGAAAATAGCTCGCATTATTGCAAGATCCTTTCTTGATAAGGAGTGTTGACCTACGGGAAATTGAATGAGCCAGGCATGCTCAGCGAACTAGCACATCTGAGTATTGATGCATTCTTGCACTGGGTTAGTCCACTGATTGTTGGTAGTGTTGCTCTTCCAGTAACCGAAGAAACTTGAGCCCGATACGAACCAGTCGTAGGGTGTAATGGGACTCGCACTATTCTCATAGGCCATCCATATCGAGCACCCGCTATCGTATTGTCCAAAGTAGTTAGTCCAACCGCTCGCCTGATTGTCGCCAGTCCAATAGGCGTTGTAATCACACACATCCGTTAGGTTTGGTGCACCGTATACATAGCCAGCGTCATATTGTTCATTGGCTGAAGTAACTTGTGTTCCGCTTCCGTACACATTCATGCAATTCGTTGCACCTGCTCCCCCTGGTGCGAGAGTGCAGCCTGAGGCTTGTGCATGGGCAACTGTCGAAAGTGCAACTTCTCCAACCGCCGCTGCTCCGGCCGCAACCGGCAGAACGATACCGGCGCGGAGTGCGATTTGCTTTATGCTTGTGCCTGCCACGTCGAATTAACCCTTCTTCCTGGTTCGATGTACCCCGAGGCTCTGAGACATAGGTTGTCTTCTTGCATCGGTAACCCAGGGGAATTTTAGGGGTGTAATCTTCCATTTGCCACCCCATTGTTCGCGCATTTTCGAATACGGGCCACCGTACGGGCACGTACGGTGGGTCCGTTGGGTGACTACCAACCATCAGCCGCACCGATTCCGTCTCACCCACTGACCGGTTGAACTCGCCCAGGTTAGGCCGACCCGTGATAGCGTCGGCCCGGGAAGTGCAAGGTGGAAGGGGAATAGAGATGTCAAGTCGGGAAGCGGCTGGTGGCCGTGCCCTCCGGGTCCTGTTCGTCGACAGAGACCCCTTTGTGTCCCAAGCATTCTGTACGTTGGTCGGAACCTGGGAGAATCTTGCCGCTCGGCCATCGGGCGGAGACTTGAGCGAGATTCTCGACGCCTGCTCCGAGTTCTCTCCGCACCTGGCCCTGGTCGGTCTCGGGTCGGGATCTTCTGCCATCGATGGCATCCGAACGTGCCGGGAGATGAGAAAGTCAGTTCCCCAAGTTGCCACCGCCATCTGCACATCCAGTGAATCACCCGATGACGCTGCCCGCGCATGGATGGCAGGGATCAATGCGTTCTTGAACAAGAAGATAATCCTGTCTGGCCCGCTGGACCTCTATTCGCTCCTGCTATCTGTCCTCAGCGGTGTTGTCGTGTACCACATCGATCCCCGCTCCGGCATGAGCATTGTTCACGAAGTCTTGTCCGACCGGGAGAAGGAGGTGTTGCGGCTCAAGGCAGCCCGCCTGCCCCACCGAGTGATTGCGAATGAACTGTGCATCTCGTTGCGAACGGTCGACTCCCACCTGGCCAATATCAAGGTCAAGCTCGGCGCATCCTCGATTGCCGAAGCCATCGCGATCACCTCTGAGCACTCCTCCTTGGTGGACCCTGTCGCGCCATTGGCAGGTGTGCATTGACCATCGGTTATTGCCCAATCGGCAGTGGCCACCCTCGAAGCGCTGACCCGGATGAAGGACCGGATCACCGGCTAGCAGCCACCTCCTTCGCCGCCTCGAAGGCAGCCTCCACGGTGCGGTCGATCTCCGCCTCTGCGTGGGCGAAACTCGGGAACATCGCCTCGTAGGCGCCCGGGGCCAGGGCCACTCCCCGGCGCAGCATGGCGTGGAAGAAGGGAGCATAGAGCCCACCTTCCGCTGCGCGCCGGGCTCCGGCGAAATCAGCGACCGGTTCCGACGAGAAGAAGATCCCCACCAGCGGTCCCACCGATGGGACGGTCGCCGACAACCCCGCCTCTCCAATGGCGGAAGACAGACCCTTCGCCAAGCCGGCAGCGGTATCGGACAGCGCGCTGTAGCCATCGCCCCCGCGGCGGGCCAGCTCGGTGAGGACTGCCAGGCCGGCTGCGGTGGCCAGCGGGTTCCCCGACAAGGTCCCTGCTTGGTACACCGGCCCCACCGGCGCCAGCACCTCCATGAGATCGCTCCTCCCACCGAACGCACCGATGGGGAGACCGCCGCCGATGACTTTTCCGAAGCAGTAGAGGTCGGGGGTCACCCCGTACGCCACCGCTGCCCCGGCCGGCCCGACCCGGAACCCGGTGATCACCTCGTCGAAGACGAGGAGCGCGCCCGCCGCCGAACAGGCGGCGCGCAGCCCTTCCAGGAATCCGGGCGCTGGCGCCACCAGTCCCATGTTGGCGGCTACCGGCTCCACGATGACGCAAGCGACCTCGCCATCCAGTTCGGGGACCCGGTTGTAGGGAACCACCACCGTGTCGGCTACCGCCCCCGGGGTCACTCCCACCGAGTCGGGAAGCCCGAGGGTGGCGATCCCGCTCCCGCCCCCCGCAAGCAGCAAGTCCGCATGTCCGTGGTAGCAGCCATCGAATTTGACTATCCTGGTACGACCTGTCGCACCACGAGCTACCCGTACGGCTGACATTGCTGCCTCGGTGCCCGACGAGGTGAGCCGGAGCCATTCGCATCCGGGCACCCGCCGACATATTTCCTCGGCAAAAAGCACCTCCCGTTCGGTGGGTGCCCCGAAGGTGGTGCCCTCCCGAGCCGCCGCCGTGATCGCCTCGACCACTAGCGGATCGGCATGCCCGAGGATGGACGCGCCGTAGGACTGCACGAAGTCGATGTAGCGATTCCCATCAACGTCCTCTACCCAGGCTCCCTCCCCCCGAGCGACGAAATAGGGATTGCCACCCACCGAGCGGAAAGCACGCACCGGCGAGTTGACCCCTCCCGGAATCACCCGCAGGGCCCGCTCGAAGAGCTCCTCGCTTCGGGTCACCCGTTGAGTGCCTCCGCCAGTTCGGCGGCGAAATAGGTGATCACCATGTCGGCTCCCGCCCGCTTGATGGCGCCCACCTGCTCGGCGGCCACCGCCATGCCGTCCAGGTATCCCAGGGATGCAGCGGCCTGCACCATCGCGTACTCGCCCGAGACGTGGTACGCGGCCACCGGCACCTCCACCGCGTCGCGCACCGCCGCGATCACGTCCAGGTAGGTGAGCGCCGGCTTCACCATGACGATGTCCGCTCCTTCTTCCACATCCAGGCGAGCCTCCACCACTGCCTCCCGGCGGTTGGGCGGGTCCTGCTGGTAGGAACGCCGGTCGCCTCCCCCGGCAATGCGCACGTCAACAGCCTCACGAAAAGGACCGTACAGGGCCGAGGCGTACTTGGCGGCATAGGCCAGCACGCCCACATCTGTGAATCCCGCCCCGTCGAGCGCAGCCCGCACCGCCCCCACTTGGCCGTCCATCATCCCGCTGGGCGCCACCAGGTCGGCTCCGCATCGTGACTGGGTGATGGCGACACGCCCGTAGAGATCCAGGGTTGGGTCATTGTCCACCGATCCGTCGGGTCGCACCACCCCGCAGTGACCGTGGTCGGTGTACTCGTCGAGGCACAGATCGGCGATCAGCACCATCGAATCGCCCAGGAAGGCCCGCAGCTCGGTGAGCGCCCGGCCGACCACCCCATCGGGGTCCCAGGCTGCCGAACCGACTGCGTCCTTGCGTCTCTCCTCCTCCACTCCGAAAAGGATCAGTGCCGGCACTCCCAAACCGGCGAGGCGCTCGGCCTCGGCCACCAGCGAGGTGAAGTTGTGCTGCACCACCCCCGGCATGGTCGCCACTTCAACCGGCCTCTCCACGTTCGCCACGAAAAGGGGCGCGATCAGATCGTCGACCGAGACTGCGGTTTCGGCCACCATGCGGCGCAGGGCAGGGGTTCGGCGGAGTCTGCGCATCCTACGCTGGGGAAATCTCGCTGTCACGAGCACCGAGCCTAGTGACCGGGTGGCCCCGCTTTCGCTGCTGCGAATTCTTCGAGTGCCCGCACCAGGCCGCCGATGGTGTGCTCGGTGGCCTCGACGTCGACGGCGAGAT
>JAKAWH010000068.1 GCA_021817065.1 Actinomycetes bacterium | reverse complement strand
CCGCGCGCGCTACATGGAAATGGCCGCGCGCGCTACAGATATCGTTGCCGCGCGCGGCACATTTCTCGTGGCCATATCCAGGGACTTTCTCGTGGCCGTTGACAGCTGGAGCGGCGTCTGTCCATCATGGAGTCCAGGGGGCGCATCACCGCTGAGCGACGGAACGTCCTCGAAGGAGCAGTACGACACCTCGTCGATGTCCAGGGCATCGAAGTCATCCCCCGAAGCGCCTACGAGCAGTTTGAGGAGGCAGCTCGTCGCCGGGTGCCACGAGACCCCAACGACTGGGCGCCGGTCGCCCTCGCCATGGCCCTCGACGCTGGCATCCTGACCGGGGACAACGACTTCCTCGGCTGTGGCTGTCCCACCTGGACGGTCGAGACGCTTCAAGTGGAGCTGGGGGAGTCATGAGCGGGGGGTTGACGACTCCGGAGACCAGCCGAGCCGGTGCCCGCACTGCATCCCATGAACGCCCCAGAGGCATATTCCGGGGTATCAACCGGTCCTGGAACCCGTTGGTTGATCTGGGGTGGCGTTGCCCGTCGTGGCGTGCGCGCCGGGATGGGCCTGGGTGGTCAGGCCGTCGCGACGATTCGTGCGGGTTCGCCCTCGGGCGGTGCATTGGCTCCCGCCAGATCGGCGAGCGTCTTGCGCCGGCGCTTGCGGGTCCTGGGTGGCTTGCCGGCAGCGACCCGGGCGGCATTGTCGACCTGCCGGGCCTCGAAGGCGTCGATGACGGCCAGGTTGGACACGACAAGTGCGCAGGCGAGCAAGAGGCTCATCGCGCTCACTCCCATCACTCGGCACCAGCCTCTCGATATGTCGGTCGTGGCGGGGTCTTTGATGTGGCTGTTGGAGCGCTCCACCGCGGTGCGCCTCGCGTAGGAGATGCGGTGGGCTTTGGAGGGGTAGTCGTGTTTCTGTCTCGTCTTGGCGGCGACTGTGGGGGGGACGGTGACAGTGGCCTGGGTGCAGCACGTCGGTGGATGCTCGGGGGGTGCGAGGATCTCGGGACGGTCGAATGAGAGCGCCATCGAATCGGGCTTGCACGAACAACGAACCCGTCCTGCCGCCGCAGGGCAGATTCTGCGGTGGTATCCGTCTTCATCGTCCGCCGCGATCACAGGGAGCTTGTAGCGGGACAGTTCGGCTGTGGCCTCGTCGTGGACGGCGATGTCTGCTTGGTTCGCCTGGCGCGATAGCGGGGAGATGGTCAATAGCGCCTCAGGGGTCGCCGGACAGTAGAGGTTGCCGTTGAAGATGGCCGCCCCGGCGAATGTGCCCTGCCGGCCGCGATCGCAGGGGTGAAGATCGGTGACGATGTTGGCCCCCAGCATCGCAAGCGGGATCGCCCACCTGGCAGGAATGCGATTGGCGTAGCCGGCATCGGCGAGAACGTCGCCCAAGACGACTCCGGAATCATGGAGACGGGCAAGCGTTGGGAGAAAGGCGGGGACCGGATCGAGGCGGCATGCCGTGAGATTCATCGCGGCGACGACCTCGGGGACCTCTCCCCCTCCCTCGTCTGCCACCATGGTGGCAAGGGAGAGGTAGTAGCCGAAGAACATTTCGTTCTTCCCCCCACGGCCTTGACTGTTGCGATGTCCCCAGGAGGCTTCAGGGTCGGCGGGGCCCTTGTGTCCGGCTTGGAGCTGGGCCGAGCTGACGGCAGAGGCGAAGGTCTCCACGTCGGTCCAGTCGACAGCATAAGAGCTCGAGGAGGCCTTGTAGGTGGCCGGTATCGACGCTTGGACAAGCTGCCCGACGACTTCGGCCAACGTCGCCGAGGCTTCCCCGTCGGGGACTTTCTTGCCAAGTCCATTGACGACAAGGCCGAAGGTGTATTCCACCTGGCGGTAGGTGAGCTGGTGGGGCACTGCGTGCCAATCGCAAATGACACCGAGCCTCCACTTGTCGACTATCGGCAGGTTGACAAGTGCCTCGTAGACTCTGGTGAGATGAGCCGGACGGTGATCGGCTAAGGCGATCAAGATTGCGATGATGAGGGTGCGTACCCTCAACTGTCTGGGCCGCACCCCGATGGGGAGCAAGGCTTCGATTCTGTCGCAGACACCTGAATCGTCGACGAGCCCCTCGATTCGGGCCAGACGGTCGGGGTCAATCACTTGGCCCCCGACAGCAGACGAACAGCGAGCTCTTCCTCGACGGGGGCGATATGAGAGACGATGTCGCCCAACCTCTGCGAGCAGTCCACGCCGGCCGCGTCCATGAAGGCGTGCAAGCCGATTGTCTCTGCGACAGATGTGAGCCACGTCGAGCGCAACCGGCGCATATCGAGCGGGGGAAGGTCGATCCCACCGGCCAGAGAGGCGACGAGTCCTGAGGTGATGTTCTTCCTCGCACGATCCACCCCGCCGACGATGAAACCTTCCCCTGCATAGTCGGCCGCGGGCTTGAGCGGTCCGTGGAACCGGGCAAGGACGGGAACCCTTCTTCGATGGCAACCGGCAACGGTGACGACGAGGCCTCCGTGGAGGCGTCGCACGTCGCTGCCACGGACGTGGCGCAGATCGACTCCGGTGAGCCCTGCTCCGGCCCCCAAACAGATGAGGGCCGTTGCCCGCATCGCCCGCGACAGCGTCGGCTGGGCAGCGGCGAGGGCCAGGTAGTGGTCGATCTCGCCAGGTGAGTAGGGGGCCTTGGCGCGCTCTCGGGGGAGGGCGAGTGGATCCGGACGGTCCGCCTCGATGAGGCGGCGGCGCATCGCCCGCAGATTGGTGGCCACGGTTCTCAGGGTCGCCGGCGAGTATCGACGAGCCGAGGAGACAAGGAAGCGCTCGATTGTCGAGGTGGCCAGGACAGTCTCGGACGACAAAGCGAGACCGCAGGCTTGGGCAAAGGCAGCCAGACGGGCGAGGCTGTGGATGAGGGCGCGGGCTCTGGCGGGACTGGTTGGCGAGCAGGCCGTGACCACCTGACGGGTGAAGTCGGCGACGGAATCCGAATAGAGCTTCGGGGTCCATGCGGTGATCGCCTCGGAGGCTGGCGTGCGGGGGGTGGCGTCGGGTGCCACAATACTGCTACTGTGGCACAATGACCATCCCGGAGGGTGGACCCTGGGGGAAGCTGGGGAAGTGAAGCTCACTGCTCGCCAGCAAAAGCACCTGGACGCCATCCGAGCCGAGCTGTCGAGTCTGGATCTCTGCCTGCCAGGAACCATGACGGTGCGTACTGGAGTCTGCGGAAAGAGCGCGTGTGTGTGCCGAGGGAGGCCCCCTCGCCTACACGGACCTTTTCGATCCTGGACAAGGAAAGTTGCCGGCAAGACAGTGACTCGCTATCTCAGCGAGGAACAGCTTCACGATTACCAACGCTTCTTCGACGACCACCGCCGTCTCAAGGAACTCGTCCACGAGCTGGAAGAGCTCAGTCTCTCCATAGTCGAGTCCGACCCCCGCTGGAAGCGCTGAACGCCTCCCACCCTGTGGATAACGCGTGGTCGACGCGCTCTTAACCTGTGGTGGGCTCCGAAATCAGGCCACGTCGGTGCAGGTGGAGGCCAATTGTGAAGACCTCACCAGGACGTCTTCACGTTTCATCGTGGAGCCGATTCACGTTTGGTTTCATCATGCCACGAGGGTGTGACCTAAACCCCCCAAGCACCCACTGACCTGCGGTCCGTCAGGGGGTGTGTCTCGGGCTCGCCCACACCAAGCCCCTACGACGTCCAACCGGCTGGCCTGGCCAGTTTGCCCTCGTCGCGGGTGGCCGCGCAGCCGGCCATGGCTGGTGGCCGAGCGGGAAGGCTTGTCGGCTCGATGGGCTGTCGCACGAGATGTTTCCCTGGAAATCGAGGGAATTGACGCCGTGGAGGTCCAGTCGCTCTTTGACGAAGCTCAGCGTTCACAACGGTTCACAGGTGGCGGATTTCAACGAGCAGGTCTGGCGGAAGTCTGGCGAGCGTGGTCAGTCAGGCCTCGAGCGCGCCTTTCAACGCCGCCAGGCGTTCCCGGTCCAGGGAGTACCACACCCACTTGCCGCGCCGGTCGCCATGCACCAATCCGGCATCGGAAAGAATCTTCAGGTGGTGGGAGACCGTCCCCTGGGTCCTGCCCAAGGGAGCCACGAAGTCGCACACACAGATCTCCCCCGCCGATGCGGCGGCCAGCATGGACAGCACCCGCAACCGAACAGCATCCCCCAAAGCATGGAAGCCCCGGGCCAGCTCGGCCGCCTCGTCTATGCCGAGCGGGGCGGCCATCACCGATGGACAGCACTCCACCGGGTCAGCTGCCGGGTTCGCTGAAGAATCTTTGGGCACTGCAATATCTCCCATTGACAGACATGATTGCATCGAGCATTATCAACGTATCTACGTTTGTCGATGTTACAAGGAGTGGGTCTCCGACGCCCAGGCACGCCTCGCCGGGGAGGGACTGCCCACCGCGGTCGAGAAGCTGGCGGTGTGCCGCTTCGCGATGCAGGACAAGACAAGGTGTTCATCGTCCCGGTCGCCGGGAGCACTCGATGAGTGACGTTGAAGTCGACCGGCCGGTGGTCGGAACTACCCTCGACACACCGGTAATCGCTCGGCTTTCTTTCCTCGACCGGTTGCTGCCGGTGTGGATCGTCGCCGCCATGGCCGTCGGCATCGGACTGGGCCGGGCCATCCCCAGCCTCAACCGGCACCTCAACGCCATCCAGGTCACCTCCGGCACCTCCCTGCCCATCTTCATCGGGCTCCTGGTCATGATGTACCCGGTACTGGCCAAGGTCCGCTACGGCCAGCTCGACTCGGTGACCCGGGACCGGCGGATGCTCGTCGCCTCCCTGGTACTCAACTGGCTGATCGGACCGGCGGTCATGTTCGCCCTGGCCTGGGCGCTGCTACCCGACCAGCCTACCTACCGCACCGGTCTCATCATCGTGGGGCTGGCCCGCTGCATCGCCATGGTTCTCATCTGGAACGACCTCGCCGGCGGCGACCGTGAGGCCGCCGCAGTGCTCGTCGCGCTCAACTCCCTGTTCCAGATCCTGATGTTCGCGGTCCTCGGCTACTTCTACCTGAAGGTCCTGCCCGGCTGGCTCGGCCTGTCCACCGTCGGCCTGCACCTGTCCATCGGACGGATCGCCGAGACCGTGGCCATCTTCTTGGGCGTCCCGCTCGTAGCCGGGTTCCTCACCCGCACCATCGGCGAGAGAACCAAAGGCCGCGACTGGTACGAGACCACCCTTCTGCCCCGCCTCGGACCGTTCTCCCTCTACGGCCTGCTCTACACAATCGTCATCCTCTTCGCCCTCCAGGGCCACACCATCACCTCCCGGCCCCAGGACGTCGCCCGGATCGCCCTTCCTCTGCTCGCCTATTTTGCGGTCATGTGGTTCGGGTCGTTCCTCCTCGGCCGGCGTCTCGGACTCGGCTACCAGCGGACCGCCACCCTGGCGTTCACCGCCGCCGGTAACAATTTCGAGCTGGCCATCGCCGTCGCCATCGGCATATTCGGGGTCACTAGCGGCCAAGCCCTGGCCGGAGTCGTCGGACCCCTAATCGAAGTCCCTGTCCTCGTCGCCCTCGTCTACGTCGCCCTGTGGGCCCGCAAACGCCTCTACTCCCACCCAGCAGCCGTCGACACGAAGGCAGAGCGATGACATACAAACCCGTAGTGCTTTTCCTGTGCATTCACAACTCGGGACGCAGCCTGGCCGCCAAAGTCCTCCTCGACCACTACGCCCAAGGCCGCGTCGAGGTCCGCTCGGCCGGCTCCGAACCGGGCAACCAGCTCAACCCGTCCGTGGTCGCAATCCTCAAAGAGCAGGGTCTCGACCCATCTCGAGAGTTCCCCAAACCCCTCACCGACGAGGACGCCAGAGCAGCCGACGTCGTGGTCACCATGGGCTGTGGCGACACCTGCCCGTTCTACCCGGGCAAGCGGTACCTCGACTGGGAGCTTCAAGACCCGGCCGGACTGCCCATCGAGCAAGTCCGGCCCATCGTCGCTGACGTCGACCAACGGGTCCGGAACCTGCTCGCTCAGCTGGTCCCCGACTCCGAGTAATGCCGGCCGACCTCAATCCGGCCTTCCGCCGGACTGGACCCCCTCATGCAGAACGAGATCGAAAAGCTGTTCCGCGAGAACGTTGCCTGGGGCCGTACCGTATTCCTCTCGTCCCACGAGCTGGACGAGGTTCAGCGACTCGTGGTGTGCGCCACCTACGGGGCTATAGCGGCATTCCGGCAGCTCGAACTCCACCGAAAGGCTTCTGAGGGGAGATCAGGCGGGGAGTTCGGGAACGTTGTAGAAGTAGCAGAGCTCTTCGTAGCGCGAGCTGAAGCGCCACCCTGATTCGGTTCGGACCACCGTGTCGCGATACCAGATCCCGCAGAAGAACACGTGCTCGCCCTCCCCCCACGGCAGGACCAGCGGATTGTGGCACATGGTGCGCAGGCGGGCGCTCTGGCGGTCAGGTTCGAAATCGATGACCGTCCCGGCTACCATGTGCTGGTAGCGCGCGAACATAGTCATGGTCTTCTCCAGATACTCGCGCACGTCCTTGACGCTGCCCGCGATGGCACCCGTCTCGGTGTAGTCGATGGTGGCATCGGGAGCGAAACAAGCCTCCCAGGAATCCCAGTCCTGGGAATCGAGTGCGTAGGTGTAGCGGAGAACCAGCTCCTGAATTTCCATCCGATCGGACATCTCTTCGAGCGATAGCAATATAGGACTCCTTCGTGTGGGGGAACAGGGCAGGCCGTTAAAGGCCCTGGGAGGCAGAACGTCCCCGGACGAGAACCTCCGCGATCTCGACTGCATTGAGGGCCGCCCCCTTGCGCAAGTTGTCGCCAGACACGAAAAGGGCGAGTCCGTGGGGAACGCCCATGTCCCGCCGGATCCGTCCCACCAGGCTCACGTCCCGTCCCGCCGCGTCGAGGGGGGTGGGCATCACGTTGAGTTCGACACCCGGGGCCCCCCCCAGAACCCGGGTAGCTTCCTCCAAGCTAACCGGCTTGCCGAACTCGAGATTGAGGGAGAGGGAGTGCCCGGTCATCACCGGTACCCGCACGCAGGTGCACGACACCGCCAGATCGGGGAGCCCGAGAATCTTGCGTGACTCGTCGCGGAACTTGTGCTCTTCGTTGGTCTCCTCATCCACCAGGGTTCCCGCGATGGACAGGACGTTGAAAGCGATCGGCCCGGGGAACTTCGACGACGGGGGGAACGGCACTGCCGAACCGTCCAAGCACAGCTCGCCCGCCTGCGCGCCCACCTTGGCCACCTGCTCGGCCAACTCGTTCACTCCTGCCGATCCTGCGCCCGATACAGCCTGGTAGGTGGAAGCAACCATTCTGGTGAGCCCGAAATGATCGTGGAGGGGCTTCACCGCCACCATCGCCACCATGGTGGTGCAGTTCGGGTTGGCGACGATGCCTCGGGGTATCGAGGAAAGTGCCGCGTCGTTCGCCCCGGCAACCACCAGGGGAACGTCGGGATCCATGCGCCACGCCGACGAGTTGTCGATGACGGTAGCACCGGCTGCGGCCACCCGGGGTGCGTACTCCCGGGAGGCGGTCGCTCCAATGGAGAAAAGGGCGACCTCCAATCCGGAGAAGTCCGCAGTCGCCACGTCCTCCACCTCGACCGGCGTCCCTTGCCAGTCCAAGGTGCGCCCGGCAGAGCGGGCAGAGGCGAAGAAGCGGATCGACTCTACCGGGAAGGACCGCTCGACGAGCACCGACCTCATTACCCCACCCACCTGCCCGGTGGCCCCGAAGACTCCGACGTTCATCCATCCCATCCTAGATTCAGGATGGGATGGCCCTCAGCCGAGCCCGAACGAGGAGTGCAGCGCCTGGACCGCCTTCTCCACCTCCTCCTGGGCAACCACACAGGAGATCCGGATGGAGGAAGTGGAGATCATCTCGATGTTGATCCCCTCGGCCGCCAGCGTCTCGAACATCTGGGCGGCCACCGCGGGGTGTGTCTTCATCCCCGCCCCCACCAGCGACACGGTGCCGATGTGGGTGTCGGAGAACACCCCGGATGCCCCCACTTCTGGCGCGAGCGCCTCAGCCATCGCCCGGCTCACCTCGAAGTCCTCCTTGGGCACGGTGAAGGAGATGTCGGTGGTCCCCTCGATCGAGGTGTTCTGCTCGATCATGTCGACATTGATCGACCGATCTGCCAGACCTCGAAAAAGTCGCGCCGCGATGCCCGGCTTGTCGGGTACGCCAGCCACGGTGAGCTTCGCTTCGGAGACATCATGGGTCACCGCCGACACAACAGGTTGTTCCATCCTCGTATCCTCTCTAACTACCCACGTGCCCGGCTCCCAGGTGAAAGCCGATCGGACGTGGAGCTCGACACTGTGATTGCGGGCGTACTCGACCGAGCGCAGCGCCAGCACGCGCCCGCCCGAAGACGAGATCTCCAACATCTCCTCGAACGACACGCGCTCGAGCTTGCGCGCCGCCGGGACGATCCGGGGATCGGCATTGAACACCCCGGAAACATCGGTGTATATCTCGCAGAAGTCCGCGGCAAGCGCTGCAGCCAGCGCTACCGCGGTCGTGTCGGAACCACCCCGGCCGAGGGTGGTCACATCTCGGGCGGTGGAAACCCCCTGGAAACCGGCCACCACCGGCACCATGTCCCCGGCGAGAGCTTCCCTCAACCGGTCCCCCCGCACTTCCAAGATCTTCGCCCGGGTGTGATCGGTGTCGGTGATGATGCCCGCCTGACTCCCGGTGAAGGACGCGGCCTTGACCCCTAGATCGGCCAGCGCCATGCAGAGGAGCGCCATGGAAACCCGCTCACCCGAGGTCAGGAGCATGTCCATCTCCCGACCGGGCTGCGACTTGGAGACCTCAGAGGCCATTCGAATCAGCTCGTCGGTGGTCTTTCCCATCGCCGAGACCACCACAACCACCTGGTTCCCGTGCGCCCGGGTCCGAGCCACGTGATCTGCGACGGTCCGGATCCGTTCGGCGTCGGCGACCGACGTACCGCCGAATTTCTGGACGATCAAGGGCACCCGGTCACGATAGCCTCCTGCCGCGGACCCCCCTTTTCCCCCCTTTCCGGGAAAAGGGAGCTCCCTGCGGTTGAGACCCCTTGCAGCCTCGGCCCAGTCGGCGCCGGGAGCGGTCCCCGCCTGCTGGTTACCCCCCCGACCCCCATCCCGGCTAATTTGTCGCCCGTGCCAAGCGAGAAGAGAGAACGTCAGCGCGCCAATCGGCAGATGAAGATGGCCCGGCTCGAACGCCAGGCCAAGAGGCGGAAGCTCTACAAGCGAGGAGGTGCGGGACTGGTGGCGGTTGCGGTGATCGCCGGGATCATCTTCGCGGTCAGCGCCACCGGAGGTAAGTCCACGGGAACGCCCAAGGGCACCACGACGACCCTGGCGGCTCCTGCCGCCCAGGCGGCGGCGATCAAGGCCGATGTCGCTGCCAAGTGCCCCTCCAACCCGAAAGCCCCGGTGACCAAGCGCACCTGGTCGGCACCGCCTCCGATGACCATCAACCCAGAGGACACCTACTCGGCCACGATCAAGACCGACGCGGGGTCCTTCACCATCGCCCTCGATGCCAAGAATGCTCCCCACACGGTTAACAACTTCCTCTACCTGGCGTCTGCCGACTTCTACAACTGCGTCTCCTTCCACCGGGTGATCCCCGGTTTCATGGACCAGACCGGCGATCCGACCGGCACTGGTACCGGCGGACCCGGGTACAAGTTCGCCGACGAGAACATCCCCAAGTCGTATGCGACCGGCGATGTGGCCATGGCCAACTCGGGACCCAACACCAATGGGAGCCAGTTCTTCATCGTCGTTCCCGGTGGTGCAGCCACCCTCGACGCTGATCTAGCGAGAGGTGGCTACTCGCTCTTCGGGCAAGTTACCTCGGGAATGAGTGTTGTCGAGCAGATCAACAACGATGGAACCAGCGCGGGAACCCCGAAGGTCTACCACCGGATCCTCTCGGTCACCATCCACTCCACCGGGCCAGCAGGAGCGGCCACGACCACCACCAAGGCCCCAGCGACCACCGCGGCTCCCACCTCGACCAGCACAACGGCCGCAAAGGCCACCACAACCACGAAAGCAAAGTGACACCGTGACCCCTTCCGGCCCTCCCCCCATGTCCCTCGACGAGTCCAAGGCCTACGCAGCGACCGTCGAAACCGATTGCGGGACTTTTACGGTCTCCCTCGACGCGGCGGCGGCTCCGGTCACCGTCAACAACTTCGTCTCCCTGGCCCGCCAGGGCTACTACGACGGGGTGGTTTTCCACCGGGTCATCCCCGGCTTCATGATCCAGGGGGGCGACCCGACCGGGACCGGGACCGGCGACCCGGGCTACCGGTTTGCCGACGAGCTTCCCCGGCGAGCCAACCCCCAGTACCCGATCGGTTCGCTGGCGATGGCCAACGCTGGGCCCAACACCAATGGCAGCCAGTTCTTCATTGTGACCGGCCCGTCAGGAGAGAGCCTTCCTCCGAGTTACTCGCTTTTCGGACGGGTCACTTCGGGGATGGAGGTGGTCACCAAGATCGAGGCCGACGGGAGCCGCGGCGGCAAACCGGTGGTCCTCCACTCGATGACCACCGTGACCGTTACCGAATCCTGAGAGCGGCTCGTCCCGGTTCCGCTGCCGCTCAGCCCCCGTTCCTGCACATGAGCCGGGAGGTATTGTCCGCCGCCATCGACTCTGGATCGCCCCCGGGAAGAGCATTCCCCCGGGGAACCATCTGGCTGATCGGAAAGCGCGCCGCATAGAGCCGGCCGGACTCCCTGGCCCCAGGGACCCTATGCTCGGGTTCACCACAAGGAGGCTCTGGGATGAACATGGACACCTTCCGAACCGGACCCCTGGCCGACGCCATTGCCGAAGCCGAGAAACTGATCGCGGAGGCCCCCCATACCGAGACCGATCAGGACCTCGCCGAGGGGTTGGACTACCTATCCGGCCTGATCCGTGCGTCGATCCAGGCGGCGACCGCCCGCGACCGCGACTTCCCCTTCTTGATCCACTCGGCGACCGCCCAGACCAAGATCGGACTGGACAACCCCGACACCGTCTACCTCAGCGCTGCCGTCCGCGACGACCGCGAGTACATCGTCACCGGCTGCAGGGGGACCGCGGCCGACCTCAATTTCCAGGTACTTGGGGGCGACTACAACGCCGATGGAAGCCCGGCGAGCTTGGCTGCTTTCGACGACCGCGTCCTCGAGATTGGACGGGACGGCCAATTCGAAATGCGCTTCGGGCCGGCGCGGGCCGGCGCCCCTCCCGGCTACGTCGGATTGGAACCTGGAGCCACCCGGCTGCTCATTCGGGAATGCTTCAGCGACTGGGAAACCGAACGGCGCGGGACCCTTCGCATTCGGCGCGCCGACCCCGACGGGTTGGCACCCTCGCCGGTCTCCCTGGAATCGATGTCGAAGCGATACGCCGCGGCGGGTAAAGCGCTCGTGCAGCAAGTGAGGGCTTTTCTGGCCTTTCCAGAATGGTTCTATCTGAACCTGCCGGTCAATACCCTCACCGAGCCGCGCCTCACCCCCGGTGGTCTGGCAACCCAATACTCCTCAGTCGGCCACTTCGATCTCGCCAGCGACCAGGCGATGATCGTGACCGTCCCGGTTTCCGATGCTCCCTACCACGGCTTCCAGGTCGGGAGCATGTGGTACATCTCCCTCGACTACATAAATCACCAAACCAGTCTCACCTCCGCCCAGGCGCGCCACGATCCCGACGGGATGATCCGTTACGTGATAGCGGACCGCGATCCGGGGCTCACCAATTGGCTGGAGCTCACCGGGCATCGCCGCGGCTACCTACAAATGCGGTGGCAACGCCTGTCGCGAGAGCTCACCAGTACGGACGGTCCCCAAGTGGAGGTCCACTCCTTCGAGGAACTACCGAGCAAGCTGGCGTTCTACGAGGAGGCCCGCGTCGACAGATCCGGTTGGCAGGAGAGGATCACCGCCCGCCAAGCGGCCGTCGCGAATCGAATGCTCGGATGACTGTCGACGATCCAGGCGCGCGACCCGGACGGGACAGCATCGGCACGATCGATGACCTTGAGGCGTCGGCCGTGAAGATCACAGGTCTCGCCGATTTCGGGAGCGATGACTACCGCGACGGCTTGTCAGTCCTGATCGAGTCGTACAAGGGTGAGGCCGGCCTGACACCGTGGGGCAATAGGACCGTTCGCGCTGCCCTTCGCAGCGCCCTCGCAGCCCGCCTCATGGCGGAGGAGGCGTGGAAACATCACCCCGACCACGCCTCGGTCCGGATCGAGCAACCCATCGTGGTCACCGGGCTGCCCCGGACAGGAACTACCGCCCTTCACCGGCTCCTCTGCGAAGATCCGGCCCACCAGGGCCTGGAGATGTGGCTCACCGAAGCTCCCCAGCCGCGACCATTACCGGAATCCCTCGGAGAGAACCCGGTTTACCGGGCAGTGCAGGCCGGATTCGACCAGTTCTACGCCACCAGCCCCGATTTCGCCGGCGTGCATTTTACGAGCGCCGATTCGGTCGAGGAGTGCTGGAGGCTCCTCCGACAGTCGATGAGGTCGATGTCATTCGAGAGTCTTGCCCACCTGCCCACGTACTCTGCGTGGCTTGCCGAGCAAGATTGGACCGACGTGTACCGCCGGCACCGCCGCAACCTGCAGCTCATCGGGTTGAACGATCCGGAGAAGCGCTGGGTCCTCAAGAACCCCAGCCACCTTGTCGCCCTCGACGCCCTCATGTCCGCCTATCCCGACGCGCTGGTGGTGGTTACCCATCGAGACCCCCTGGTCGCAGTCGCTTCATCGTGCAGCCTGAGCGCTCATGCAACTGAAGGGGAGTCGACCGTGTTCCGCGGGGAGGTGATCGGACGGGACCAGCTCGAAATGCTCGGTCGATCAGTGGACCTTTTCACCAAGGCGAGGTCCGCCTACGATCCCTCTCAGTTCATGGACGTACGCTACGAGGACTTCACTGCCGATCCGGCGGGAACAGTCGAGAGCGTCTACGACCGCTTCGGACTGCCGTTATCCACGGAGGCGGCGGACGCGGTTGCACGCGCCCACGCGCAGAGCCTTGCCGGCGCCGGTCGGCCGTCCCATCGCTACACGCTGGAGGACTTCGGGCTCACCGCAGGAGAGATTGCCGAACGCTTCGCCGGATACGGCCCGGTGGGGTGATCCCTCTCCCCTGCGGGGACTAACCGTTCCCGAGAGGCGACGGGGTCGAGTTCATCTGCGGCGGGTCGAGCCCTTGTTCAGCTCGACCGCCTCTCGGACAAGGGCTGTGAATGCCTTCTCGTCGATCGTGTCGCCCTCACGAAAGTCGATGGCGCGGCGAACGTTGCCGTCGAGGCTCGAGTTGAACAAGCGTGAGGGATCCCCCAGCGACGCGCCCTTGGCGAAGGTCACCTTCACATGGTCCTTGTACGTCTCCCCGGTACAGATCATGCCGCCGTCCGACCACACCGGAACTCCCAAAGGATTGGACGCCTTCGCCCACTTCAATTCCTCGACCACGTCTGGATCGGCCTTCTTGATCAAGCTGCGGATGCGGGAGAGCGTGACGCCCCGCCAATCGCCAAGCTCTCCAAATAACGCGTCGATCAGCTGGGAAGCTGGCGTTCCTTCCATCGATGTGCTCTTGGCCATGTTGCGCAACCGTCCTCGTTCGTGTGATCGCTCGCCGCGCCGGGTCGCTCGCCGGGTCTCAGGGCAGTTCCTGGATACGAATCATATTGCCGGCGGGATCGCGGAACGCGCAGTCGCGTCCTCCCCAGGGCACCTCGTTCCCCGACCAGCTCTTGCCCGGCCGCTCAGCCATCGAGATCAGGGTCGCAAGTCGACCACGGGCCAGGCAGGATTCCCGTTAAGGATCTCCGGGTCCCCGGTCAGGAGGTTCGCGCTATGCGCAATCGCCGTGGCAACGGCGAAGGCATCCGCGTACGCCATGGGGTATTCAGCCTTGAGGTGAGCCGCGGCAAGGACCCGAGCTTCCGTGGGCAGGTCCAAGGTAAGGCGCAGGCGTAGCTCCCGCACGACGCGACGAGCCCGATCGGCCCCTGCGCGGCGCTCGACGAAATAGGAAACCTCACCGAGGCTGATCCAGCTCATCACCGGGCGCGACGACATCGCCGCCTCCACCCGAGATGCCGCCGGCTCGTCGCCCTCGAGCCATCGGAGGACCGCCCAGGAATCGAGGCACTCGATCAACGGCGAGCTTCGGACCGGTGGTCGGCCTCCAGCTCTGCCACTAGCCCGAGCCCGGCGAAGGACCCCCGCAGCGTCGGGTGCTCCCGGACCGGTTCCATGCGCACCGCGCCAGCACCCTCGTCGAGAACGAACTCGACCTCGTCACCGGGGACGATCCCGAGGCTCTCACGGAGCTCCTTGGGGATCACGACCTGTCCTTTCGGACCGATCCGATGAGTCATACCAGAAAGTATAACCATTGCCGTCCCTTCCAGGGCGAGGCAGGACCGCGCAAGGTGAGCGAGAACCCGAGGAGGCAGGAGGTTCGGACGAGTTGCCCTTTTTTCGTCGAGATTCTCGACCCCGGGCCGAGCGATACTCAGGGCCAGCTGATGGGCGGGGTTCTGACCTTCGACGAGAAAAGTGGTGAGATCGATCACATCGCCAGCGAACTTAGGCCGAGCACCAACGCGAGAGTCCGACTACGTTCTCAGAGACCGTTAGGTCCAGTTGCAATGGGTCGGCTGTTTGCGACCCAGGTAGCCACTTCCGAGCGCTCTAGAGCGTGCGCCGATAGGCGCCCGCCCTTATCGATCTATCCCGCTCCTGGCTTCGTCGGCGCACTACGGGGCGACAAGCGACAACGGAAGCCGGGCCGCTCGGGCTACGGCTGCACTCATCGGCACGGCCTCTTACAGTGCGAAACTCGAATATCCCGTCTTCTAGGTACCTTCGCGCAGCCCTGCACCATCTCATGACGCTGCAAACCCGACGATGGGAGCCGACAAGTTCTGACACCCGCTGCCCGCAGCCGGACACGACCCGACGAAGCCAGCGTCACCGAAGGTGAACACTCCGCCGTCGGAAGCCACCAGCCAGTAACCGCCCCCGTCAGGGGTGACCACCATGCCGTTGACCGGCTTGGCGAGAGGAGTGCCGCCCATCGAGCCCAGGAATGAGGCATCGCCGTAGGTGAATACTCCGCCGTCGGTTGCCACGAACCAATAGCCGTTGCCATCGGAGGTAGAAGCCATTCCGACCGCCGGAGCGTTCAGGTGGATGTTGCCGGTCGAACCGAAGAAGGTAGCGTCACCGTAGGTGAACACCCCCCCGTCACCGCCGAGAAGCCAGTAACCCTTACCATCCGGGGTGATGGCCATAGAGACGATCCCCTTGTTGAGGGACAGCCCCTGCTGGAACGGCGATCCGTAGGACTGGGCGTCACCTGCGGTCAACACCTGCCCGTCGGCGGTCGCAACCCAGTAACCTTTGCCGTCGGGAGTCGCCGCTATGGCTACAGGCGAAGAAAATCCCGTAGGGGTTGAGAGGGTGAAGCTTCCCGCATCACCAAAGTTGTCGACGACCGGGCAGCCCCCCTTGGTGCATGACAATATCCAGTAGCCGCCCCCATCGGGAGTAGAGGCAATGGCGATGTACGGCGGCAACACCGGAGGTGGCTCGTAGGCAAAGCCCGCGGGCGCGCCATAGGGCTTGGCCGACCCGAAGGGGTACACCGAGCCGTCCCAATCGAGCATCCAGTAACCCGATACGGAAGCTGGCTTGTTGATCACCTGAAGACATAGTTGCGAAGACGCGCTACCGGCAGGAGACGAGGAGTCGGCCACCGTCACGGTGAATCCCGACAGCAAGCGATTGCACGCTCCGCTATAGCCTGCCGTAGGAGTCCCGGCAATTTTTCCCGAAGGAGACAATGACAGACCCGGCGGCAAGGAACCCGATGTCACTGACCAGCTATACGGTGGCGTTCCTCCCGAAGCCGAGAGAGTTGCCGAGTACGGGCTTCCCACAGTTGCCGGCGGGAGGGATGTAGTGACCACGGCCACCGGCGACGAACCAGACAAGTAGGTGAACTGGTCTGCCGTCGATTTCGCAGAGCTTCCACCAGGGGTGGTGACCGTGACGTCCACGATTCCAGAACCTTCGCCAGGGTCGGTGATGGAACACTCAGTAGACGTACAAGACAAGTTGGTAGCGGCGACGGAGCCGAAGTCGACCGCAGTTGCCCCGGTGAGGTTGGTGCCAGTAATCGTAACGGTGGTGCCGCCCGCGGTGGGGCCAGAAGTTGGGGTGATGGAAGTGACGGATGGGGGTGGCGTGACTCCTGATTGGAAGACATAGGCCGCGCCTGTCGACGAACTCACCTCGGCGGCTCCGATGACAGCAGCGGTGCCGTCTGCCGACATGGCGACCGAGTAGCCGAAATTGTCACGCGATACGCCGCCCGAGTTGGTGAGGGTGGCAGTCGGTGATGACGAGCTCGCCCAGGAGCCTTCGCCTGCAACGTGGAAGACATAGGCCGCGCCCGTAGACGAGCTCACCCCGGCGGCTCCGATGAGAGCAGTGGTTCCATCTGACGACATGGCGATCGAATAGCCGAAGTCGTCTCCCGATGTGCCGCCCCCGTTGGTGAGGGTGGCAGTCGGTGATGACGAGCT
>JAKAWH010000067.1 GCA_021817065.1 Actinomycetes bacterium | reverse complement strand
GCGAGCACCTCCGGGCACTTTGGAGGCAGTGGGGACACTGAGGTCGAGAGTCGCAGTAGCCGCAACGCCGCGCACGGCGCGGGACAGCGCTGCATCCGTCTCAGCGGGCGGCTTAGCCAGCCCCATCGTCGCGCCATGACCTGCTCCCCGCAGATACGGTTCGGTACGTCCGGTCCCCGGAGTAGGAGCCTTGTTTCCTCCGGTCCCCCGCATGGCCATCGGCGAGTGCATCATGAAGAGGTGGTCGAGGGTGGCCTCGTCGGCACTGATGACCTCGCCCTCAGAAGCCTCGATCTCCGTCCACAACGAGGCGAGAAACCCGGCCGCCGTCATGCTCCCTCCGGGCTCCTCCAGGGCGGAACTCACGCTGCGGACCGTTCGGCCATGGAATGCACGAAGCGACAATACCGTTCCAGGACCGGCTGCCAGCGGAAGTGTCGTTCCACGTAGTCCTGTGCTGCACGGGCCCGTGCCGGATCGAGGTTCAGGGCCCCGGTAACCGCCCGGTCGAAGTCGCCGGCACCCAGGTAGGTCCACCCGACGCCAGAGCGGGTGCAGTGCTCGGCTGTGGCGGCGCACCTGCCGTTCACGATGGGGGGGACCCCCAAGCTCATCGCTTCGAGCACTGCAAGGGAGAACGACTCGTACCTCCCCGGCGCCACCAACCCGGCAGCACCTCCGAGGATGCCCCACTTGACCGGTTCGGCGACCGTCCCGGTCACGGTCACGTCTGGATGATAGGGGGGGGTCTCTATAACCCGCCCCACCAGGACCAGCTTGAGAGGATCAGGGTGGCGTTCCCGATACCGATGGAAGAATTGGACCAGCTCGGTAGTGCCCTTTGTCCCCTCCACCCGACCGATGCAGCAGAGATAGGGCACACCGTCGAAGCCGAGGACCTCCTTCGCTCCGCTTGGGTCGCTGGTCCCCGTCTCGATTCCCAGTCCGGCAACCACCTGGGGGGTAGCTGCCGTCTTGAAACGGCGATTGACCAGATCCCGTTCGGCAAATGTGTGGAAAGCAATCCCTCCCGCATTGCGGAACACCTCGCCGAATACCGGGAAACGCAGCAACGGCTCGTCATGGGCGGCCGGGTGGACGACCGAGCGCCCGGCCAGCCGAGGCACCCCGGTGACCGTCGGGTGGTACAGGTAGGGGTAGAAGGCGACCACATCGGCTGTGCTCTCGACTGCTGCGTCGACAACCTCCGGGCACACCGGACCCTGGAGCTCGACCCACTCCTTCGATTGCTCGACGGTCACCCGGGAAGGAGCTTCCACCAACGGGCGGGAGAGGCGATCGAACTCCGGCACCCGCCCTTGCAGCACCGGAAAGCGGCGCAGGACGACTCCGTTCACCAGGGAGTCACCCGGCGGGTAGTGGTTCTCCCAACTCTGATGGTCCCGCGCACAGGTGGTGATCACTTCCACCTCCCATCCCCTCTCGGCCACCAGATGCTCGCCCAACATCCGGGCACCCGTCTCAGCGCCCCCGATGACCTCCACGCCATACCGGGGTACGACGAAACACAGTTTCATCTCGCCGCTGGTCTCATGCCGCAGCGGGAAGTTGTCCGGTCACCCTCTCGAGGACTCTCCACCATGTTGCCCGCGTGCCCTGCGGGCTCCGGGAAGCCGCGTCACGGGCACCGGATTCGATCACCGATGAAGCAAAGTCCCGATCGCACAATACCCGGCGGACGGCGGCAGCCATTATCCCCGCACCTGGCGGAATCTGGAAGCCACCAGTGCCATCCGTAGACACCACCGGCACACACATCGCACCAGCCACGGCCATCGCTCCAGCGGTTGCCTCCCGCCCGGCGGTGACCAAGACGTCGGCTTCCTTCAGCACCTCCGCTGCCCGTGCCATCGCCGGACCCGTGTCCAGCAGCTCCACTTCGCCGCCCAGCCCGATCTCTTCGGCAAATCTCGACAGGCTGTTTGCATATCCACGCTCTTCCACCGGGCCAGCAATGCGTAGGATCCCTTCAGCGTAGGCCGCCCGGTAAGCGGCAAAACCCGCTATGACCATCTCCAGCCGGCGGTGCGGTGCGATGCCCCCGATGGAAATCCATCTGGGTCCGCCCGCGGGCAAAGATTGTGCTCCCGCGTCCCGGTTCATCGCCTTGTGCGTAGCGAGGTCCGGCGGTGTCGCCAAAGCGCTGCCTCCGTGCCCGAGGCTCGGGTCCACCCCCACGAAGGGCAATATGGTTGCCGTCACGGGAAACCCCATCCGGACCAGCTCCTCTTCAGCGGCAATCGAGTTGCCTATCCCGAGGCAGGAGCGCCCGGCCAGGAGCCTCAAGGCGCTCGGAAGGAACCCCCATCTCTGAGCGGTGATCTGGTCCCAAGGTGCCCAGAGCCCCGGGTCGACCAGACCGTAGTGCCACACCATCACCGGTTCAGGTCTCCGGAAGATCTGGTCAAGCATGGGCGACCCGGGTAGCGCGTGGAAGAGGATCACGCTCCGCTCGGCGAACCCGTGAAAGTCCTCGGCGCGACGGATGCCATCCAGATCGGTCCAATCCTCGTCGCCGGTGGCGGCAAACACCTCCGATGCCATCCCGGCAGCCCGTACCGTCCGGCGTATCGACTCCACGTGCTCTGGGAACCCCAGCCCGCCACAGCACCCGCCGACGAATTGGTGGATGGCACGAACGCTCCCGGGAGCGATCAGGTGAGCGATCGGACGCGGGTCCATTAGCTACCCAGCCCGGTTGTACGACTCGACCGATTCCAGCGCTTTGGTGAGGCTGGAACGGAAGGCTCGCCGGGACGCTTCAAGAGAGAAGTCGGCCAGCCGCGCCTCGCCCGCCCGGGCCAGCGTCTTGGACAGCACCTCGTCCTCCACCACCCGGTGGACCGCTGCTGCTACCGCGACCGGTCCCTTGTTCGGCAGGAGCAGACCGCCATCCCCGAGCGTCTCCGGAACGGCACCCGCTGCGTAAGCGACGATGGGCACGCCATGGAACATCGCCTCCAGGAGGGGGACGCAGAAGCCCTCGTGATCCGATAGACATACGAATACATCCGCCGCCTGATAGTAGGCCGCCAGTTGCTCGTCTGTGACGAAGCCGGAGAAGTCGATCGCCCGGTGGACCCCGAGGTCGTAGGCAAGACGGCGAAGGGCACTCTGGTAGGTCGGGACTGGACATCCCCCCACGAGATATAGGCGTGCATGAGGATCGTACAGGCGGCGGAAAGCGGCGAACGCTGCGATGAGGTCGTGGTGTGCCTTGTTCGGTACCACTCGGCCGACGAAGAGGATATTCTTCCCTCCCCGGCTTCGGTCACGATCCAACCACTCGCCGGTCTCCCGGTCTGCCGGGTTATCGAAGCCGTCGGTGTCGAACAGAATCGGCGCCACCGATGTCGAAGAGAAACCTGCCGAGACAAGCTCCTCCTCGTTGTAGCGCGAAACTGCTATTGCGTGAACCGTCCTGCGGGAGAGCGCGGAAAGCTCGTCACGTCCCCGGTCCAGCTCATCGGCGACCCGCGAGTCCCAGTCGTAGAAAACGGTCGACGGAGTGATGTTGTGGTAGTTGATCGCGATGGGTTCCGGTCGCCGCAAGAGGTATCCGCTCAAAGGGCTACCGGTGGACATCTGGAAGAGCAAGAGGGTATCGGAACGTCCCTTCCCACCCCGGCTCCTTCGCGAATAGGTCGGAAACGGGTACGTGTCGACGGGTACATCGGCCACGGCCGCGCCATGGTAGATCTCCGAGTCCATCCCCATCTCCCGCAGGAGCCTCTGCACCTGGAGGGTATGCCCGCCGATTGCGTCACCAACGGCAAGGGATGGGATGAATTGGTGAACTGCCCTGATCCTCAGGACCCCTTCACCCCCACCACCGCCACGGTCTCCACTTTGGAGGCGATGCCATCCACCTCCCCGTCACCACTTCCATGCGATGGCGGCTCGCGCCGCTCGATCCCGGAGAACCCAGCCGCTTCCAGTAGTACCTGCCAGCTTGCTGCCTGGAGGGGGCGACCCGGCGCCAGATCCGCAGCCACTCCCAGGCGACCAGACAGCCAGGCTGCGGGAGTCGAAGAGATGATCATCAATGGCGCTCGGGGACTCAGTGCATTCCTAGCCAGGAGCAGTAACTCCCAAAGCCTTCCCGGCACCTCACGGTCGACCACACCGGAAAGGATCAGACCCGAGAGCGCCCCTTCCCGTACTGCGTGCAGGTGGTCGAAGACCGGGTCCGACCACACGTCCATTCCCCCCGCTTGTGCTTCGTCGGCCAGCTCCCCCCGTGGCTCCACTCCGTATATGTCGGCACCCGCAGCGCGCAGCGTGCCGAGCAATTCGCCATGTCCCGCTTCCATGTGGGCAATGCGACCGTGGCAGCCCTGCATCAGTGACACCGCCAGTTCGCTCCATTCCGAAAGATCGGGGACCGCTTGGCGTCCAAGGTGGGCGATAATCTCGGCCGGCACTGCCGAGGGAGCCCGCGCACCGAGGTCGTCCACCCGTGCAGCCAGGATCTTGCTCACCTTCCCGTTCGCCTGTCCCATCTCCTGCACCTGGGCGGCAAGGAAATTCATATACCAGGCCATGGACTTGCGTAGGAGCCTCTTCACCGCCACCACGCTGCGACGAGCGCTCTCGACGGGGATCTCGCCCTGGATGTAAGAGGCTTCGTCTGCGACCAGCAGCGCACGAGCCAGCTCCTCGTCGGTGCTCCGGCCAGGCACCAGTCTCCGGAATGCCTCGCTCAGCTCTTCCTCGTAGGCATGGGTCACCGCACCGGAAGCCCGCAGCCTTCGAACCTCCTCCTCCAGTTCGGCCAAGACGTCGGCCGGGTTGAACTCCCCAGGTGCGGACTCCCCGAGGGTGTTCTTATCTCTCTCGGCAGCTTGTGCGGGGCTGACCACGGGGCAGAAGGATACCATCGCCAGACCGCCGAACCGGGGAGCCCCCCGAGCTTTGCTAGCGCTGCCCGGGAGTTCTCTCAGGGTTCAGGCCGGCACCGCGGCCAGCGAGCTGCGCTCGATGACGTGATCGATGAATCCGTAGTCCCGCGCTTCTTCCGCTGTAAACCAGCGGTCACGATCCGAGTCGGCCTCGATCCGCTCGACCGGCTGCCCGGTGTGGAAAGCGATCCGCTCCGCCATCATCTTCTTGAGGTAGGCGATCTGCTCCGCTTCGATGGCGATGTCGGCAGCCGCCCCCTGGACCCGCCCGGAAGGCTGGTGCATGAGGATCCGCGAGTGGGGCAGGGCGAACCGCTTGCCCGGTGTGCCGGAACAGAGGAGGAACTGGCCCATCGAAGCGGCGAGACCCAGGCAGAAGGTGGCGACATCGCACGAGACGTACTGCATGGTGTCGTAAATCGCGAGACCGTCGGTGACCGAGCCACCTGGCGAATTGACGTAAAGGAAGATGTCCTTGTTCGAGTCCTCGGACTCCAACAAGAGCAGCTGCGCGCAGATCAAGTTCGCCGCCGTCTCGTCGACCTGGGTCCCGAGAAAGATGATCCGCTCCTTCAGGAGGCGCTGATATACCTCCGAGAGCATGGCTCCTGCACCGGAGCCGAGATCGGCGGCCATCGGCCGGGAGGCAGTAGATTCCGTGGACAAGGGCATGGGGCGAGCATAGGCGATCCGGCTGGTTTCTCTGGACCGCTGACTAGCCCCCGGTCCCCTGCGGGCGTGGCGAAACTGGTATACGCGCCGGGTTTAGGTCCCGGTCCCCGAGAGGGGGTGGGAGTTCGAATCTCCCCGCCCGCACTGGTCATACGCTGGGGTTTTATGCGCTGGCCCTCCCCTGCCCCATTTCTCTCGGTACCGGTGCTAACGAATTGCTAACGTGGGCCCCGTGCGGGGACACTTCACCAAGCGCGGGAGCAGTTGGTACTACTGGGCGGAGCTTCCCCCCGGTCCCGACGGTCGGCGCCGACAGAAGTCCAAGGGCGGCTTCGCGACCAAGCGAGAGGCGATGGACGCCTACGAGGAGCTGCGCGACTCGGTCCGTAGCCGAGCCTATGTCCCCTCTTCGAAAAGGTCGCTCGGTGCATACCTGGTCGACGAGTGGCTTCCGGCCATGCGCGCCACGGTCCGGTCCTCGACGCTGGACCACTACGCGACGCAGGTGACCTCCTACGTGGTCCCGAGGATGGGCGGTGTCGGGTTGCAGCGCCTCGGGTCCGCCCGCCTCAATGCCTTCTACGCCGACCTGCTGGCCGATGGGCGGGCCGACGGAACCGGTGGGCTCTCCCCCAAATCCGTCCGCCACGTGCACACCATGCTGCACAAGGCCCTCGCCGACGCGGTGCGCTGGGGTCTGCTGGCCAAGAACCCCGCCGATGCGGCCGACCCGCCGAAGCCTGCACGCACCGAGATGAAGGTGTGGGAACCTGCTCAACTCCGGACCTTCCTCGACCACGTCGCCAACGACCGGCTGTACGCAGCCTGGATGCTGCTCGTCACCACCGGGATGAGGCGGGGTGAGGTGATCGGTCTGCGCTGGTCCGACGTCGACCTGCCCAACCGGCGGGTGTCGGTCGTCCAGACGTTGACGAGTGTGGACTACAAGGTGGTGGTCTCCAAACCCAAGACGGCACGGGGAAGGCGAGCCGTGGCCCTCGATGTGGCCACGGCCGCCGCACTGAAAGCGCACGGCACCCTCCAGAAACGCGAGCGACTCGCCCGGGGGGAAACCTGGATCGACTCGGGTCTCGTGTTCACCCGCGAGGATGGCGCGCCGCTTCATCCCCACCGCTTCTCCGAATGGTTCGTCAAGCTCGCTGCCGAAGCGGGACTTCCCCGCATCCGCCTGCACGACTTGCGCCACTCATATGCCACCGCGGCCCTCGCCGTCGGCATCCCCGCCAAGATCGTCTCCGAGCGCCTCGGCCACGCCTCGATCGCCATCACCCTCGACACCTACTCGCACGTGCTCCCCTCGATGCAGGTGGACGCCGCGGAGAAGGTGGCGGGGTTGATATTGGGGACGGCGTAAATGAGAAGTTCCGCTCTTTCCGCGCATTCACCGGCCTTGACAGCTTGATTGTCAGCAACAGCAGGCGTCTCTCATTGGATCGTGTGTTCACTACCCGTGATACTTCGTACTCGACCATCCCTTTCCTCGAAAGTGGCTTCATCCTGCGCGAAGAAAGTAGTCCCATGGAAGTGCCTCAAGATTCACACCACTTTGACGAAGGTCCCGCAAGTGACGGATCCGCGGCCTACTTATTAGTAGATACCAGACGGCTTCGAACGCTAGGCACACAAGGAGAACTTCCACTTCGGCCGTCCAACTGTGGTGCTCCATGAAGTGCCACCACAGCGCGTTATAGATCCCGGCAGCGATCTGTCCAGCAAACAGGACCAACAGAAGTGCGCGTGTTCCACTACGCAGATTCGGACTCCGAGTTCGGATTGCGTCCGACGAAAGGTTTTTGGTGACGAATAGCCGTGGTCTCGAGACAGGACCTATGGAGTCGGCGTCATGTTCTGTGCCAGAGCCAAGTAGAACCCATTGACGGCCGTCCCGTCGCTGAAGAGCAGCCGCAGCACGTGGTCGCTGACAACAGCGACGCCCGCGACCTCCGGCAGGTAGTAATCGGCCGCATCGCCCATCGCTCAGCTCGCTTTCACATACTCCCTGAGGGCAACTCTGATGAGCTCCGACACACTCACCTCGTCACGCGCTGCCCGGAGGAGTAGATCGCGCTTCAATTCCGGATCCAGCCTCACCGACTCGACGGAGGCGGGGGCTGATCCCATTGCAGGCCTGCCTCCCTTTCTCCGGGCGAGGACGTCGTCAACGTCGCAGCCGGACTCCGCTTCGTCCGCCATGGCTTCGACCATCTCATCGGTGATCGGAGTGCCATCCCGTGTTGCTCTGTGAGTTCTAGGCATTTTCACTTCCCACTCGACATGCCCCCAGGGCATAATCTCGGTTTGACCAATCGTATTACGAAACGTGCGCGCAGATCACGGCCCCACCATCGTCGCTCCAGGAGGGTGCTGGCACCCGACGGTATTACACCCACCCGCTAGCCTGGAACGTGGAATGTCGAACGCCAATCACGAGTCACCGATCGGGTCCTGCCTGGAGATTCCAGTCGAGGAGCTTCTCCGACGCGCCCGGCCGCTGCCTCCCCACAAGGAGATGGTGATCGACGACCTCACGTCCGAAGAGGGCGAAGCCTTCCTCGCTGCGCTGAAGGATTGAGTTCCCCATCGGAGCGCGGACCGGTCGTCATTGACACCGGCGTCTTTGGTGCCGATCTGGTACCCGGGTCTCGTCTGGCCGAACTCTACGAGCCGTTTGTGGTCGGACGCCCAGCTTTCATTTCCTTCCAGACCGTTGCTGAGCTGAGGTACGGAGCTTTTCTCAGGGACTGGGGAACGGCCCGTTTACTCAAGCTCGAGTCGAAGATCGCGAGCGCGGAGGTCGTCCACAGCGGGCCCGAACTCATCGACGCCTATTCCCGACTTCGCGTCGAGTGCCGCCGTTCCGGCCATGCCCTCTCCCAGCGGGAGCACGACGCCGATCGCTGGATCGCTGCTACGGCCGTCCGGTTGGGCATCCCGCTTGTATCCGACGACGCAATCTTCCGAAACGTGCCCAGGCTCGATCTGCTCGCTGCCTCGTAGACACGTCGCCCCCGCTTGCTAACGGATTTGCTAACGCACTTCCCGAAACGCCCCGTCACCGACTGTCAGGCGCCAACATCGGGAAAAGAAGAGCCCCTGATCAATCGCTATTCAGTGGAACCGGCTGGCACAGCCTGGAGCATCTCGGCGAGATTTAGGTCCCGGTCCCCGAGAGGGGGTGGGAGTTCGAATCTCCCCGCCCGCACCGGCGAACTCGCGTCAACGGCTGTCCGGGCGGCCCTGCGCCTTCCGGGCAGCTCACACCTTGGTGATCCGGCCCGCCGACTCCGCGTTCCCGTTCTCGAAGTGGAATTCCCCGAGCAGCTTACCGATCAACGACTGCAGCTCGTTCGATACGGTTGAAAGCCCTTCCGCCGAGCCGAGGTTCTTCTGGGCCATCTCCCGGTTGCCACGGGCCGATGTAGCAACACCGGTGATGTTGTCGACGATGGTTCCGGTCGAGGTCGCGGCCTCTGCCACGCTTCGGCCGACTTCCGACACCGCAGCGGCCTGCTCTTCGACCGAGGAGGCAATCGATCCCTGGATGTCGTTTATCTCCCCGACGATCTGGCGGATCTGGGTGACCGATTCTGTGGCGCTCTGGGTGTTGGCCTGGATCGCCTCGATCCGGTGGGAGATGTCCTCGGTCGCCTTGGTGGTCTTCGCCGCAAGGTCCTTCACCTCATTGGCAACCACCGCAAAGCCCTTCCCCATCTCGCCTGCTCTTGCCGCCTCGATGGTGGCGTTCAGGGCGAGCAAGTTGGTCTGCTCGGCAATAGAGGTGATGAGGCTAACCACGTTGGAGATCTCCACGCTGGACGCTTCCAACCGGGCGATGTTCTCCCCGGCCACCGCGGCGATATCCGATGCCCTGGTGGCCACCTCGGAAGCCTTGGACGCATTGGAGGCGATCTCCTTGACGCTGGCCACCATCTCCTCGATAGCGGCCGCAACCACGGTCACGTTGGTATTGACCTGCTCGCTGGCTGCCGACACCGCGGCCGCCCGATCGGATACCGACTCGGCGGTTCCCGACATCTCCGAGCTGACCGAAAAAAGGTCGCGCGACGACACTAGAACCTTCTGGGTTTTCTCGCTGATCACCTGGAGGGATTCGCGCACCTTGGCCAGAGCTGCATTTAGGTGCTTGGCGACCTGCCCGAATTCGTCCTGGCCGACCAGATCGGTCTGAACGGTCACATCACCCGCAGCCACCTCCTCCATCGTCTTGACCAGCTTGGTGGTTGCCTCACCCGCCTGCACGAGGATGCCGATGCACAGCCAGAGGGCGATCGCGCCCAGGATGATCCCCATCAGCTCGTTGCGAAGCTCCCCTCCCTGGAGGTTGGAGATGCGGCTCGCGAGGAGCTGGTCCTCTGCCGCGGTTGCGGTAGCCGACTGGTTTCCGATCGTCTGAGCGGTGGTGGCGATGTCCGACTTGGAGGCATTGCCCAGTGCCTGGCTCAGCGGGGCGAGCTGCCCGGCAACCGCGCTGTCGGAGGCGTTGCTCATCGCTTTGGTGAGATCGGATTGCGCGGCCGCGAGCGCCTGGGCGGCTGCACCCTGGGCGAGCCCCTGGTCGAGGTTCTGGTTGGAGTCGAAGGACCCCAGGTCGACAGCCCGTCCCTGAGCAGCCAGGTAGGCCGGCAATTGCACGGTCAGGGCGTCCTGAAGATAGTAGGTGTCGAGCTCCGGGTCCAGGGTCAGGTTCGAGGCATCGGCCACCGCTACGAGGTAGCTCTGGACTGCCGAAATCGCTGTGCTCCACGATTGGAAGACCTGGCTCGGGTCACCCGAGGCCGACTGAGCCGACGATACCGCGCTTCGTGCTGACGCCCACTGTCCGTGGGTACTCAAGGTCGTCCCCACCTGGCTGTCGGCCGTGTCGACCGCTGAAACTGCGCTGGACAGGCTGTTGGTCACCGGCTGGCCTGCAACCGCAGCGTGGCGCCCCAGCACCAGGTCCGCCATGAGCTGGTCGGCGGGCCCCACCAGGGTCAACCCGCTCTGCTCCCGAGAGGCAAACGCGATCTGGTTGGACTGCTGCCCCACATAGTCACTGATGACGACGCCCAAAGGGATCGCCAGGAGAACCAATACGATCAGCACCTTCCACACCAGGCGGAATGGGTTCAAGATCGCCGAGGCCGGACGAACGATCAGAGCCCGAGCGAGCGAAGCAAGCATCTAGCAGGTACCTCCCATCAGATCACGACACCTGCCCCGTCGCGAGAACGGGCCGGTTCGTCACGGACAGCAATAGTAACATCGACCTGTGAGTGATGGGCCGCTGATGGAACAGGCTCTGTGACCGACGGGACGCAGATGGACGATTCCATGGACGAGGTCGTCCAGGAATTTCTCGCCGAATCGACCGAGGGCCTCGACCAATTCGATCGCGACATCGTTGCCCTGGAGAGCGATCCGGCATCGGCCGAGCACCTCAGCTCCGCTTTCCGCATTTTCCACACCATCAAGGGAACCTGCGGATTCCTGGGTTTCGATGTTCTGGAGGAACTGTGTCACGGAGCGGAGAGCCTTCTCGCCAGGCTCCGCGACGGAGAGCTGACTCTCACCAGCGCACGTACGACGGTCCTTCTCGATGTGGGAGACACCATCCGCTCGATGCTCTCCGTCATCGAGCAGACCGGACATGACGGTGCTCGCGACATCTCCCACCTGGTCGAGAGGCTGGAGGCCCTCCAGGTACCCACCGCGACCGATCTACGTGAGTCCAAACCAGCCCTGGCGCCGGTGGGAGCCGCTGCGGGAACCGCCATGGCGGGAGAGAGTCCCGGCGGGGCTGGAGGCTCAATAGGACTCGATTCGCCACCGCCACCTGCACCTGCCGCCCCACCCAAGGGCGACGCCCCCGGCGCCGCGGCTGCCACCACTCCCGAGGAGGATGCGGCGCCCGACCTGGCCGATCCCACACCTCACCTCACCGAGAGATCGGTGCGTGTGGACGTCGACCTGCTCGACTCGCTGATGCGCCAGGTAGGAGAATTGGTCCTCGCCCGCAACGAAGTGGTCTCCTTCACCGAGGCGATCACCGACAGCGCGATGCACCAGACGGTGCAAAGGCTCAGCCTCATAGTGAGCGAGCTGCAGGAGGGCGTCATGAAGACGCGCATGCAGCCCCTTACCCACCTGTGGTCCAAGCTGCCCCGTATGGTGCGCGACCTGTGCAGCCAGTTCTCCAAGGAAGTCATCATCGACATGGAGGGCGGCGATACCGAGCTCGATCGATCGGTCCTGGAGGCGGTGCGAGACCCCTTCACCCACCTCATCCGCAATGCGATCGATCACGGCGTGGAATCCCCCACCGATCGGGTGGCAATGGGCAAGCCCCGGGCGGGGACGCTATCCGTCCGCGCCTATCACGAGGGCGGGCACGTCCTCATGGAGGTTTCCGACGACGGCAAGGGAATCGACACCGCCCGAGTCGGAGCCAAGGCAGTTGAGACTGGCCTGGTGCCGGCCGAACGCATCGCCTCCATGTCGACCCGGGAGATCACCGACCTCATCTTCAGCCCCGGTTTTTCCACCGCCGACAAGATCACCAACGTCTCCGGGCGCGGGGTGGGCATGGACGTCGTGCGCTCGAATATCGAGAGCATCGGCGGTTCGGTCGACGTGATCAGCCGCCTGGGAGAGGGCACCACCTTCCGCATCAAGATCCCCCTCACCCTCGCCATCGTGCCTGCTCTGCTGATCGGTTGCCAGGGTCAGCGATTCGCCGTTCCCCAGCCCAATCTGGTGGAGATGCTCCACATCGGCACCCAAGCCTCACCCGCTGCCGTAGAGCGCATCGACCAGGCGACCGTCATCCGCCTCCGGGGCAAGCTTCTACCACTGATCCGGCTCGAAGAGGTCTTCGGCCTCGCACCGGCCGGATCCTCCGGCGACGATAGGGCTGTGGTTGCCGTCCTCCAATCCGACGACCTCAAGTTCGGTCTGGCCTTCGACGAGGTTTACGAGACCCAGGAGATCGTGGTCAAGCCCCTCGATGCACTCGTGAAACAGGTCGAGCCATTTGCCGGTGCGACCATACTGGGAGACGGAACGGTGGCGCTCATCATCGACGTCGTCGGGCTCGCTTCCACCGCAGGGCTCAGAGAAACCTCCGAGCGACTCGCTGCCTCCGGCTTGGAGGGTTCCGAGTCCGAAGAGGAAGAGCGCGAAAAGACCGCCTTCGTGATTCTCAAGGTGGGAGAGAACCGGACTGTGGCCATTCCGGTCGACCAGGTGGCCCGCCTGGAGTCGATCCCTACCGCCACCGTAGAGAAATCGGGCGAGATCGACGTAGTCCAGTACCGGGGTGCCCTCATGCGCCTGGTCCGCCTGCACGAGGTACTTGGCATCCTTGGCCATCAAACCGTTCCCGACGCACCTCTCAAGGTCATCGTCCATGAGTCCGATCATGGTCCGATAGGTTTTGTTGTGGCTGATCTGACCGATGTGCTCGAAGACGTGGTGGACCTCACCGACGTGGACTCCGGCTATGGCCTGGCCGGAGCGGTGGTTCTTCATGGCCGGGTGACCGACGTCCTCGACCTAGAAACTGCCATACTCTGGATGCAAAGGGAAGGATTCTTCGCCGATGCCCGCTGACGGCTTCCGGAACGGATCGGCGCAGACCAACGGAGGCAATGGGAGCAACGGCGCGGCTGCTCCCCTGCGCACCCGGCCCTTCTTGACCGACCGGCCCGGCGGCGGCTCCATCCAGTACTGCACCTTCGAAGTAGTCGACCTTCTGGTCGGCATCGACGTCCGGAACGTTCAGGAGGTCATACGCCACCAGGTGATGGCTCCCGTCCCCCTGGCTCCCCCTGGAGTTTGCGGCTTGATCAATCTCCGGGGCCAGATCGTCACCGCACTGGACCTGCGCACCCGGCTGGGTCTACCCCCGCGACCACCAGGAGTGCGCGCCATGAACGCGGTGGTGCGGCACCGCGACGAGGTGGTCAGCCTCATGGTGGACCGGACCCGTGACGTGGTCACTCCTCCCGAAGAGCAATTCGAGCCGGTTCCCCAGACCGTGTCGGCGGGACTGCGCTCGATGTGCATGGGCACCTACAAACTCGACGGCAGGCTTCTCCTCGTTCTCAACGTCGATGCCATCCTCCGGCTCCCTACCGAGGCAACCCCGTTCAAGTACCCGGATTGGGTGGCCGGTTTGGACGTCGAGGAGGTTCTCCGCCACGATGGTAACTGACGAGAACGCGATACCCATTCGCGTGCTAATCGTCGACGATTCGGCGGTAGCCAGATGGATGATCCATTCGGTTCTCGACGCCGAGCCCGATATCGTCGTCGCCGGTACCGCCAACAACGGGATCCAGGCTCTCGACCGGCTGACCACCATCGATCCCGATCTGGTCATCCTCGACGTCGAGATGCCGGAGATGGACGGGATCGAAGCTCTCAAACACATCCGGCGCGGGAGGCCGGACCTGCCGGTACTGATGTTCTCCACCCTGACCGAGAAGAGCGCCGCCACCACTCTGGAAGCTTTGGCCCTCGGTGCCACCGACTATGTCACCAAGCCGCACAAGGAGGGAGGGCGCGAGCAGGCCATCGAAGCCGTCCGATCCCAGCTCGTCCCTCGTATCCGAGCTCTTGCCCGTCCCTCGCCCAATCTCGGGGAATACGTCCATCGCATCCCGCACGAGGCTCCTAGCCCCGGACCTGCTCCTGCCCGCCCACCAGGGTGGCGCGCCCATCGACCCTCTCGCATCGACGCCATCCTTATCGGAGCATCCACCGGTGGGCCTAATGCACTCGCCGAGGTCATCCCTCTCCTTCCCGCGAGCATTCCTGCCCCGGTCTTCATCGTCCAGCACATGCCCCCGGTGTTCACCCAGATGCTTGCCGACCGGCTCAACAACCAATCGGCTCTCCGCGTGCTCGAATCGAGCCCCTCCATGCGGGTGGCAACCGGAAACGTCTACATCGCCCAGGGCGGTGTCCACATGGTGGTGCGGCGCTCCGGTGCCGGAGTGCTTGTCGACGCCGACGACGGCCCGCCGGAGCACTCGGTCAAGCCGGCAGTCGATGTCCTCTTCCGCAGCGCGGTCGACGTCTGGGGCGGCAATCTCCTTGCGGTGATCTTGACAGGAATGGGCGAAGACGGTCTTCAAGGGTGCCAGGCGGTGGTAGCTGCTGGAGGTGTCGTGCTCGCCCAGGACGCGTCAACGTCTCTCGTGTGGGGTATGCCCGGCGCGGTGACCCGGGCAGGACTTCCGGCGGAGATCCTTCCCATAGGAGATATCGCCGGGGCGATCGCTCGAATGTGCCTGACTTCCGCCCATCGAGTCACCACGTGACCGTCACCATCCCTCCTTTCCCCTACCTTCGAGAGCTCGTTCTCACCCGATCCGGCGTCCTGCTCTCCGACGAGCAGGAGTACCTCCTCGAGGCCCGTCTCGCACCCCTGGCTCGCGAGCTAGGTTTCGGCTCGGGTGCCGACGTCGTCGAAGCGGTCCGGCAGGACGGCAACGGAACCCTCTCGGCCCGGGTGGTCGAGGCCATGGTCACCGGTGAAACCTCTTGGTTCCGCGACAGCCATCCATTCGAGATCATCAAGACCTCGGTCCTTCCCGAGGTCATCGCGGCAAATCATGTCGAACGAGCCCTCTCGGTGTGGAGTGCAGCATGCTCGACGGGTCAGGAGATCTACTCGATCGCGATGATCCTGGACACCTTCTTCCCGGAGACCGCCGAGTGGAAGCTCCGATTGGTGGGGACCGACCTATCCTCCTCGGCGGTTTCTCGCGCCCGCGAAGGCATCTTCAGCTCGTTGGAGATGAACCGGGGTCTTCCGGCTATGATGCTCGCCCATTACTTCGAACGCGAGGGAGCCAAGTTTCGCATCGCCGACTCCATCCGCAACAAGGTTCGCTTCGACACCCTTAACCTGGTCTCTGACTGGCTTCCACCCAGCACTTTTGACATCGTTCTACTGCGCAACGTTCTCATTTACTTCGACATACCGCTGAAGAAGCAGGTACTTGCAGGAGTATGGTCGCGCGTGGCGCGTGGCGGATTCCTTTTCCTAGGAGCAACCGAGACAGCGCTTGGACTTGGCGAAGACCTCGTCCCCACCCATCGCGACGGCGTCACCTACTACAGGAAGGGTACGAACTGATGCGAGCTCTGGTGGTCGACGACTCACGTTCCATGAGGGCGATCGTGTCCCGCATCCTGCGTCAGCTCGGAGCAGAGGTCGTCGAAGCCTCGGACGGCCGTGTTGCGCTGGATTGGCTCGAAGCGGGCAACCGGGCTGACATCGCTCTGGTCGACTGGCACATGCCGGTAATGGACGGTCTCCAGTTCGTTTCCGCGGTCAAGAGCCATCCCGAATGGCGTTCCATGGCGATCATGATGGTGACGACCGAGAGCGACCATGAGCACATTGTTCGAGCGCTTATCGCAGGCGCCAATGAGTACATCATGAAGCCTTTTACCGCCGACGCAGTCTCCCAGAAGCTCGAGCTTCTGGGTCTGTTCCCCCGCACCGGATGACCCCCTGAGGAGAAACCACACATGGAGACAGTGATTCCTTCCGAAGCGACCATCCTCGAAATCGTCGAGGAGATCTGGTCGTCGGTCATCGTCGATCCCGGTGACCTCCTCCACAAGCGACTGGAGTCAGAGAGCACCACACCGGCAGTGCTCGCCTACATCGAAATCAACGGCAATTGGCACGGTTCGGTCCGAATTGCCTGTTCCCCTCGGGCAGCTCGCCACATTGCAGCCGGCATGTTCGCCATGGAGGACGACAGGATCACCGAAGAGGAATTGGCCGATGCGGTCGGTGAGTTCACCAACATCGTCGGCGGCAATATCAAGGCTCTGTTCCCCTCGCCCTGCGGATTGTCCCTGCCCGGGGTGGCAGGGATCGGCGCCTTCGGTGACGCCCTTCCCCCGGGAATGCCCAACTTCGAGGGCTCCCGTAAGGTTGTAGAAGTCCACCTGGCTTGGGACTCGGAACCTATCGTCGTGGGACTCTGGGAAGGAGGCACTCAATGAGAGTTCTCGTGGTCGACGACTCCAAGGCAATGCGCATGATCGTG
>JAKAWH010000167.1 GCA_021817065.1 Actinomycetes bacterium | reverse complement strand
TTCCGATCTAGTGAACCCGTTGTGCGCGCCCCGCTCCGAAAATCTCTCCTCGATGAGCCTCTCCATCGCGCCCCGCTCCGAAAAGGCAGGCTCTCTTCGATGAAGTTCTCCTTCACCGACGAGCAGATCGCACTGCGAGATGCTGTTGCCGATATGGTGGCGAAGGAGTGCCCCGCTTCGGCGGTGCGCAACGCGTGGGAGGGTGGCCCGGGCTACGACCCATCCCTCTGGGGCCGGCTCGGCGCCATGGGGGTGTTCGGTCTCCTGGTCCCCGAACCGGCGGGTGGGCTCGGGATGAGCGCCATCGAGATGGTCCTGGTGATGGAGGAGGTCGGTAGGGCGGCCCTTCCCGGGCCGATCGTCGAGCAGGCAGCGGCAGCCATGCCGCTGGTGGCAGCGGTGCCCGAGCTGGCCGAGCGATGGCTGGAGCCGGCGCTGGCGGGCGAGGCCGTGGTGACCTTCGGACCAATGGGCGATGCGGCGGGCCGCGGAGTGGTGGGAACTCCCTGGGGAGCCGAGGCAGATCTGTCCCTGGTGGACCACGGAGGCCAGCTCCTGGCGCTCACCAGGGACGACTTACATTCCGCCGAGCCGGTATCTCAAGTCGACGGTTCCTGGAGGGGTGCACTGCTCACGCCTGGGGGGGGCCTGGTTGTACCCGACGGTGACGCCCAAGGCCGGGCCGGATGGGAGCGGGGGGCGCTTGCCGCTGCCGCCGAACTTGTCGGGCTGGGAGCCCGTATGGTGGAGATGACCGTCGCCTATGTCACCGAGCGCAGGCAATTCGGTGTGCCGGTGGGTAGTTACCAGGCGGTGAAACACCATCTTGCCAATGCTCATCTGGCGGTGGAATACGCCCGGCCGGCGGTGTACCGGGCGGCCTGGTCAATGGCCCGGAGGGAGTCGACCCAGGGGCGTGATGTCTCCTTCGCCAAGGTGGTCGCCGGTAAGTCGGCCGCTCTGGCGGGGCGTGTGGCCCTCCAGTGCCACGGGGCGATCGGCTATTCCTTCGAGCACGATCTCCACCTGTGGATGAAGCGGGCGTGGGTGCTCCAGGCTTCCTGGGGAGATGCAGCCGTCCACCGCGCCCGGGTGGCCAGATCGGTGATCGCAGGGCACACGCTCGACACCTCGCAGGGTTCCGATGAGGCCTAGGTTGTGGGCCCCCTTACGACCGAGGTAGCCGGCCCCGGCCTTCTCCGAACCCGTATGCGCCGGCGGGAACGCTGGTGGGCACTCGTTGTCGTCTTCCTCGTCATCCAAATCGGGTTCCTCGCTGCCAGCTTCCTCGCAGCGGCGATTCCCAATACAGGGATCGTCTCCCACCTCCGCTCGGCGGTGAAGGAAGGCGAGCTGAGCCCCCTCGACTACTCCAAAGGATCGATGGGAGACCAGGTCGACCACTACACCGAGTGCATCGCACTCACCATCGGGATCGGGAACACCGGATACCGGGGATTCGTGCGCAACGCGCTTGCCGATCCCGAACTCGGCCCCTGTGACACAGCCATCGCGCGCCTGTCCGCGGGGCGCGCGCCGAACCGGGCCACTGGCATCCATCGAGCAAGCCCCCACCCCGTTTCCGGCGACTTCCGCGGTCCGGCCTTTCAGGACTACTTCCGCTACTGGCATGGTTATACCATCGTTACACGACCTATGTTGGCGCTCTTCGGTGTTGCCGCGACCCGGGCGCTTGCCGCATTGGCTTTGGTGGCATCGGCGGCATGGATGGTGATGGCGGCTGGCCGCCGCCTCGGGTGGTGGGTGCCGGTCGCGCTGACGGTCCCCTTCGTGGCAACCGTCGATGTCTGGGACCTCCCCGGCAGCATTCCCCACGCGCTCTCGATGGCGGTGGCGCTGGCGGGAGGAGCCCTGGTCGTCGCGCGGACCTCTGGAGACGCGCTGAGCTGGGTGAGGTGGCCCCTCGTCGCAGGCTGCCTCTACGGCTTCGTGGACCTGATGACCAATCCGCCGCTCGCCTGGGCTCTCACTGCCTGGTCGGTCGCTGCCGTGTGTATGCACCGGGCAGAGCCTCCCCGACGGGTCGCGGCGGCCGGGGTGGTCGCGACCGCCGCGTGGATGGCCGGATACGGGGGGAGCTGGGCGGCGAAGTGGCTGCTGGACATCATCGTGTTCGGATGGAAAGCCTTCCGGACCCAGGTTGTCCACGAGATCGCCTACCGTGCCGGCGGTTCGGCGACGGTACGAGATGTGATGGCGCTCAATCTGCGCTTCTGGACGGGTCCGTTCGGCCACCGCAGCATGGTGGTGGGAGTGGTGCTCGTCGCGAGCGTAGGCGTCCTTGCGACAGAAGTGATCCGCCGCGGTACTGGTATGCCTCGGCGCAGGGGAACCGAAACAACGCAGGTGTTGGCGGGCTTCGTCGCTCTGGCCTGGCCTGCGGGGCTCACCTTCGCATGGTTCGCTCTGGTACGCGAGCAAAGTTACATCCAGGCGTTCTTCACCTACCGTTCGCTGGGGATGTCGCTTGCCATCGTGGTCGCATCGGCGCTCATGCTGGGAACTCGAACCGATTATCATGCGGCCCGTTCTCGCGCCGAGGCAGGTGAAGCCAGCGAGGTGGTTTCGGAGGGTTCGCTCTCCGAGCCTGAGCCGTTAGCAGCATCACCACCACTGGTGCCGTAGAGCGCCTGCCGGGCGGCAGCCAGACCGACTCGCCCGATCTCCCGGGTGTGGGGATCGAGGGTCCAGGCCGAATCGTGGCGGGAGGAGGGAACCGACCGGGGTCGGCGGGTTCGAGAGCTCTTGGCATCTCGCCGTCCGGGGCGAGGCGGAACAGCCGAGTCATCCAGAGCGGTAAAAGTCAATTGGTTTCCCATACACCGATGATGACAAAGGGGTGTGACAAACATGATGGAAGGGTCCCCGGAGGGGGCTGGGTCTGACCCTCAGAGTGTGACCGGCTTCGTGCCTTCCACGAGATCTGTCGACGCGGTTCCTGCCCGGGGACGCGCACCAGCCGGT
>JAKAWH010000066.1 GCA_021817065.1 Actinomycetes bacterium | reverse complement strand
TCCGATCTGTCGAGAGACGCCCCTAACTCCACCAGCAAGGGAACTCCGGCGGAAAGCAGGAACGCAATGGAAGCAACGCCATTGTCGACGAGAAGGATGCCGACCATCTGGTAGACCGCCATCCGCCGCGCAATGAGAACGAAGAACCCGACGAGCACGGTGGCGAAGCCGACCGGAAGGAGTGTCCCCGCGGGGGCCGGGACGAGCGAGACGAGATTGCGAGTGGTCGCAAAGGCAAGGAAAGCCAGGGTGGCTGCCGCGATCAACGAAGCAGGTACATTGACCACCGGCCGGACCTCCCTCCGAGACAGATCGGGACCGGCCATCCGGCGCAGAATCGCCGGAGCGCCAACCCCCTTGATCGCGACCACAACTCCTGCGGTGACCACCAGGGTGTAATCGCCCGCGTGGACACCCAGCAATGCTGCAACCCCTCCCAATGCGAATCCCTGAGTAGACATCGCGGCGAGGACGGAGCGGATCGGACCGAGCCACAGCACCGTAACGGCGGAGACCAAGACCGCTGCCACGCTCAACGCCAAGAGAGACTGGTAGGGCGAGCTCACGCCGGCACCCCTACCCCACCCGTCTCGCGCTCCGCGCGGCCTCGCTTCCTCATGCGCCCACCACGGCGGCGACCACCGCCAGGACCGAGAGCACGAAAGCGCCGGCCATCAGCTCGGGGACCCGGAAAAGGCGCACCTTGGCGATGAAGACCTCGCCGGCTGCGACAAGCGTACCGAACCCGGCAACCTTGACGATGAGCACGGCGAGGCCAACCGCGATGCTCCCCATGGAGAGGTGCGTGGCTATTCCCCAGGGAAGGAATAGGTTCGCCATCAATCCGAGCAGCAGAGCCAAGCGTGCCGCTTCGCCTACGGTGACGAGCGCGATGTCGCCTCCGGCATACTCGAGCACCATTGCCTCGTGGATCATGGTGAGCTCGAGGTGGGTGGTGGGATTGTCGACGGGTAGTCTCCCGGTCTCGGCCAGGACAACGATGAGAAAGGCCCCGAAGGCAAGGATCCTCTGCGGGCTGGCCAACCAGAGGGGATGGGAGATCCCTCCCGAAATCACCACTGGGAGGTTGGAGGAGTGAACCGGTATCGCCAGGGCGAGAATCGCCACCAGAAGGGCCGGCTCGGCCAAGGCGCCGATCATCACCGCCCGACTCGCTCCCATCCCCCCGAACGCGGTACCCGAGTCCAGAGCCCCGAGAGCCATGGCGACCGAACCCACCAGCATGAGATAGACGACAGCGAAGAGGTCGGCGCTCGCCCCCCATGAGGTACGGGTGGAGACGAGGGGTATCAACCACGCCACCGCGGCGGTCGAAGCAATGAGCACCACCGGTGCAGCGGCGAAGACCCAGCTTGCCTGTTCCGGACGGGTGCGCTCTTTACGTATCTGTTTGACCGTGTCCCGGAGCACTTGGTGGACCGGAGGTCCGACCCGGCCCTCCATCAGGCATCGCACTTTTCGCATCCATCCCACCAGCAAGGGGCCCGCGACAAACAGACCGACGACCTGGATAACAGAGACGGCCCCTTCGCTGCTCATGCGAAGAGAATCAAGACAACGATGAGGGCTGCCATTCCAAACGCTAGGTAGCGGTGAATGTTGCCGTTGGGTACTCGTCGAGCAATGTCGCCCCAGGCAGCGACGAGACGCCCCGCCGGGCGGTAGGCGTGTCGCTCGAAGGCATCTTCGCGCTCCGTGTGGAATGCGATCGCCTCGATGTAAAAGCGCGATTCGGCTGAGTGGCTCACATCGAGATCGTGATCGGGTCGGAGCACATCGTCGAACACACGAACCAGGGGCTCGGCGAAGGACGTTGCGGTGTACTGCATCCGGGCGGTCTGGATCTCTCGCCCGCATCCCCACGGCTCGGCATGCCGAACCGGCCCCCGCTGGGACACCTTCCGACCTCCTGCAACCGCGACGATCGCCACGACGAGGAGAACCGCGAAGGCAAGCGGAAGGATGCCACCGTGCACTCCCGACAAGCCGACTTGCCACCCTCCTTGCAACGGGGAATGGACGGTGGAGCCGGTGGCAACGCGGACAGCACCGAGTACTGAGGGAACCAGGAGAAAAGGCGCAATGCCGAAGACGAGCGAGCTCGACGCGAGCAATCCCGTGGGTATCCACATCGAAGCAGGCACCTCGACGGCTGTTCCGGCCTCTTCGCTCCGGGGCCGTCCAAGCAGTGCGATTCCGATGGCCTTGGTGAAGGTGACCATGGTCAGCCCTCCGGTCAGGGCGAAGACGGCCACAGCGAGGGGCATCGCCACCGTCAGGTAGGTGTTGTGCGAGGTGGAGCCGTGCAGGAACGCCTGCAGGAGCAGCCATTCGCTGACGAAACCGGAGAAGGGTGGTAAGGCCGATATCGTCATGCCGCCAATGAGGAAGAACAGGCCGGTGACCGGCATCGTCGAAAGCAACCCGCCCAAGCGGTCCAGGTCCTTGGTACCAGTCGCTTTCTGCATCGACCCCGCTGCCAGGAAGAGGACACCCTTGAAACCTGCATGGAACACCACATGAAGGAGGGATGCGAGGAGCGCCACGGCCGACAGCGTCCGGTGCCCGGTGGCGGCGAAGAGACCTGATGCCCCCACCCCAAGGAGGACCAGACCGAGATTGTCGGTGGTCGAGTACGCCAGCAAGCGTTTCAGGTCGGTCTCGGTGGACGAATGGAGAACCCCGAAAAGAGCGGATGCAGCCCCTATGGTGATGAGTGCGATCCACCACCAGGATGGACCGCCAGGAAGCATCCATATGCCGACCCGGACCAGCCCGTAAATCCCCAGGTTGACCATGCCGGCCGACATCAGGGCTGAAATCGGGCCGGGTGCTTCCGGATGTGCGCGGGGTAGCCAGACGTGTAGCGGAACCGCTCCCGCCTTGGACCCGAACCCGATCGCGGCCAGCACGAATGCGGCACTGCGAACCGACATGGGAATGGCGTGAGCATGCAAACGGATTGCTGTGAAGGACAGGTTTCCGGTCCGGGTGCTGAGCAACAGGAGTGCCAGGAGAATGGCGGCCGCTCCCACCTGGGTCAACACTCCGTACCACTGGCCCGCACTGGCCACCTCGGGTCGCTTGGCGTGGTCGGCGAGCACCAGAACTAGAGAGCCCAGCGCCATCGCTTCCCAAACGAAGAGAAAAGTTGTCATGCTTGCCGCAGCCGGTACCAGCAACATCGAGGTGACGAACAAGGGGAGCACCGACGCGCTGCGCCGGCTCGAAAGGCCGGGCCCGCCGTATCCGATCGCGTACACACTGGAACAGAGTGAGACGACCGCGATGGTGGCAGTGAAAAGGGCACCAAGGCGATCGATGGAAAAACTGACCCCGGTTAGCGGGATGACCTGCGAGGAATGGAACGAAACGGCTTCCGCCCCGGAGAGAACGAGCACGGATGCAAGCAAACCGATCCCTGCGGCGACCGACGTGATCAGAGCAGCGGCGGTCAATCGGAATCGAGTGGGAAGAACTGCTCCGCAGATCGACCCTGCCAGTCCAACCAATGCATCGGCGGGGATGAGCCAGTGGTTCACCAGGGCCCCGTACCGATGCTGGGCAAAGGCAGGCTCATCGTCTGGTGATACTCCGTCGAAAACAGAGCGGTAGCCGCCTCATCGTCCGGTGACACTACGGAGTGAAGCGATAATGACGGTCGGTTCCGGGGGGCAACCGGGAATGTGGAGGTCGACCGGCACCACCGAATCCACCGGGCCCTCGATGCCGTAGGCGTTGCGAAAGACCCCACAATCCCGAGCGCAGTCCCCCACCGTCACCACCATGCGAGGTTCGGGAACCGCGTGATACGTCTTCGCCAGGGGTCCCGCCATGTTTCTGGTCACAGGACCGGTCACCATCAACCCATCGCAATGGCGTGGCGAGGCTTCTAGCCGGAACCCGAGACGTTCGGCGTCGTAGACCGGAGAAAATATCGATGCAATCTCGATCTCACAGCCGTTGCAGGACCCGGCGTCCACGTGCCTCAGTTGGAGGGAGCCCCGGCTGCGCGGCCGGTCGCGATCGAGACAATCCCCGGATTCTGCGGGGGGAGGAAGGTCTTCGGGCAGCCGCTTCCTGCTCGGCAGGTACCTGGCGAGGGCAGATAATCGCATGATTGATAAATATATAAATTCATCAACTGCAGGTGTCAAATTGGCAGGTGAGGGCCCCCGCGAATGCTCTCGCCCCTCAGCCGGTCGCCGGTTCCACCACCAAACCGGCCAGACCCGTCGCCGCTTCCATCAGATGGGCCAGTGCTGCTCGATAGTCCCCGGCGGTCCGGGCGCTGGCGGTGTCCTGGCAAACGTCCTCCAAGGCTGCCTCGAGGACGTAAAGCCGGTCGTGGAGGTCGCGCAACACCTCCTCCCTGACGACGACCGTGCCATCGCCGAGTCCAAGACCAGCCGCTCGCCGGCGGGCTTCGTAAGCACGCTGGCGGTGCGAGTCGCTGCAGAATTTGCGCGGTCGGCCAGTGGACTTCTTGCCGGGCAGCGGACGCCGGCAGTATTCGCACACCGCGAGATCCTCTGGCACCTGATTGCTCAGTGCGGCATCTGTCCGGCGAAGGTTGGATCCGCGTTCCGGCACCACGGGCAGGTGGTACCGGGCGGCGGGATGGTCCGGCCGCAGTGGGGACAGGCGATCTCGCCGGCGGGACGGAGCTGGGCTTGGCAGTAGGAGCAGGCTTGCAGGCGCGAATCCACCGGCGCGCCGCAGTTCTCGCAGCGTGGTTGGGCCTCAGAGCCGTCCATCGATCGGCAAGCCTATCTTCGACCCTGCCTGGCTGCTGCTAACCTGGGGGCATCGCCGCGGCGTACCTGCCCGGCGCCCGCCCTTTTTGCCACCTCCTGATTTATGCCAGCGCGCCACGACCTCCGCAACATCGCCATCGTCGCCCACGTCGACCACGGCAAGACCACCCTGGTGGACGGGCTTCTCCGTCAAACGGGGACCTTTCGGGCCAATCAAGAGGTGGTGGAGCGGGTGATGGACTCGATGGATCTGGAGCGGGAAAAAGGCATCACCATACTGGCCAAGAACTGCTCGATCCGCTACAAGGGGGTAACCCTCAACATCGTGGACACCCCCGGTCACGCAGACTTCGGAGGCGAGGTCGAGCGGGGTCTTGCAATGGTCGACGGGGTGCTGCTCTTAGTCGACGCCTCGGAGGGGCCTCTCCCCCAAACCCGTTTCGTACTCCGCAAAGCACTGGAGGCTCACCTGCCAATCGTGGTGGTCCTGAACAAGATCGACCGCTCGGACGCCCAGCCCAAGGAGGTGCTCGACGCGGTGTACGAGCTCTTCCTCGACCTAGATGCGGGCGACCACCAGATCGATTTCCCGATCGCCTACTGCAACGCCAAGGACGGTTGGGCGGCCACCGACCTTTCTCGTGCTGAGGCGATCCTTTCCGGTACAGCGGCTCACCTCGGGCTGGCTCCCCTGCTCGATCTCCTGGTCGAACACTTCCCTGCTCCGACCTATGAGGAGAGTGCTCCGCTCCAGGCACTGGTCACCAACTTGGACGCATCCCCCTATCTCGGCCGCCTGGCCCTGTGCCGCATCGTGGAGGGATCTATCCGTCGCGGGCAGCAGGTAGCCTGGTGCCGTCGGGATGGTTCGGTTGAACGAGGCAAAGTCGGCGAGCTGATGGTGGCCGACGGGCTCGCCCGGGTGTCCGCCGAGGAGGCCGGGCCAGGGGAGATCGTGGCCGTATCTGGCTTTTCGGAGATCACAATCGGCGAGACTCTCGCCGATCTGGAGGCACCCCGTCCCCTCCCGCTCCTCACCGTCGACGAGCCAAGCCTGTCGATGACCATCGGGATCAACACCTCTCCCCTGTCCGGCGGAGCAGGTGGCCCGGGTGCCGGGGAACCAGGCAGCAAGCTCACCGCCCGGCTGGTGAAAGCACGTCTCGATGCCGAACTGGTCGGCAACGTGTCCATCCGGGTCCTACCCACCGATCGGCCGGATGCATGGGAGGTGCAAGGGCGGGGGGAGCTGGCATTGGCCGTTCTGGTCGAGGTGATGCGGCGAGAGGGATTCGAGGTGACGGTAGGAAAGCCCCAGGTACTCACCCGGATGATCGATGGGGTTACCTGCGAGCCGGTCGAGCGATTGGATGCCGACGTTCCCGAGGAGCATCTGGGTGCCCTCACCCAGATCCTGAGCGGGCGGCGAGGCCGTCTCGAGCACGTGGTCAACCACGGAACCGGATGGGTTCGTATGGAGTTCGTGGTGCCTACCCGAGGCCTGATCGGGGTGCGCACCGAGGTGTTGACCGCGACCCGAGGAACCGCACAGATCCATCACGCTTTCGAACGTTGGGAGCCCGCCTCCGGTCCTATCCGACCGCGACGGACAGGCTCGCTGGTGGCCGACCGGCGAGGGGTCACCACCGGGTACGCGCTCCTCAATCTTCAGGAACGAGGATCGCTGTTCGTGGGTCCGGCGGTTCCGGTTTACGAGGGAATGGTGGTGGGCGAGAGTTCCCGCCCCGACGACATGGACGTTAACCCGACCAAGGAGAAGAAGCTGACCAACGTACGCTCCTCCACCGCCGAGGAATTGGTTCGCCTCACTCCGCCGGTCGAGCTCACCTTGGAGCGCGCCCTGGAGTTCATCGCCGACGACGAGTGTGTCGAGGTGACCCCCGGCGCGGTGCGGGTCCGCAAGACCGTGCTCGACCAGCAGTCCCGGGTAAAAGTAGCCCGCCTGGCGGCACGCGCCGCGGCTGGCTGAGTCCTCCCGCTACCCTGCCCGGCCCTAGGCCGGTCCGCTCTTGGCCAGGAGCTGATCGCGGGTGGCCCGGGCAGCCTTCTTCGCGTCGTACATGGCGTCATCGGCCTGGCGCACCAGCTCCATCGGGTCGGTGTTGGCATCGCACTGGGCGAGGGCCAGGCCGACGCTGGCGGTCAGGGGGATGAGCTTGCCTTCAGCCGGAACGCTCCGGCGACCCACCGCTTCGCTCATCTTGGCCGCGGATTCCTCAGCCTTAAGTCCGTGCTCGTGGCACAAGACGATGAGGAACTCGTCCCCGCCAAGCCTCCCCACCACATCACATGGCTGGGAGGCTTCCAGGAGCGCCTCGCTGGTCGCGCAGATCGCAGCGTCGCCGGCTTCGTGCCCGTAGGTGTCATTGAGCTGCTTCAAACCGTTCAGGTCTACGAAGAGCACGCCGACTGTCTCGCCGGCTTGCCGGCGCCGCTCGACGTCGTGGGTAAGAAACTCGAAAATCGCAGCACGATTGTAAAGGGAGGTCAGCGAATCGTGGGTAGCGGTGTGATGGAGCTGCTGGCGCTGCGCCTCCCGTTCCCGGATGGCGGCAGCAAGTTTGTCGACGGCCACCTGGAGGGCCTGCCCGGTACGTCCGGGGAGAGGCATCTGGAGCTCCGGATGGGCGACATCCTCGGTGGCGAGCGCCATGGTCTTGGCCTCCACACCTTTCAACGTGGAAGCCATGTCGTTGAACGCCTGGTTGGTGGTGACCACCTCGCGCGGCCCCGAATCGGGAAGCGGATCCAGGTCGAAGACCCCCAGGTGGATCTTCTGAGCGGTCGAGGCCAACCTCTTGAGCGGTCGGGTAAGGGACCGCCCGGCGATCACCGCACCCCCGATGCTCACGATGACCAGTGCTACCAGGAAGACCACTTCGCCGATGAACAAGTGGGTGGCGTGGGACGCTTGGGCAAGAGCCGACGACTGCAGATCGGTCGCCCCTGCCCGCACCAGTGCGTTCAGGTCGCCCAGGTAGGTCAGCCCCGCTTCCATTGCCTGGCCGGTCTGGTACACGTTGGTGGTGAAGATCGCAGGCCCGATACCCAGCGCTGCTTCTACCCCCTGCTGAATGGTGTGAGTGAAGGAGACGTCAGCCGACCCAGTCTGGATGTGCTTCCACGCAGCCTGCGCACGCGGTCCCAGATAGCCGACGAAGTCGGTGGTGTCGGTAGCGAAGTTCCCGGCAGCCTGGAGGATCTCCTCCTTGGCCTGCGCTCCATCGAGGTCCTCCAAGACGTAGATCGCGCCTTCCACTTCGTAGCCTCCGGCCAGGAAGGCGTTGTAAGTCAGGCGGAGGGCGGCGACATGGGCTTCGAAACTTCCCGGCGGCTTCCACTTCTGCACGTCCTGCTGGAGCTTGTTGAAGTCGGCATACCAGAGGCTGTCGATGTCCTTGTCGAACTTGGTGCTCAAATCGCGCACCTGGGCGTAGGGAATCTCATTGTTGTGGATCCGCGGGATCATCGCCTGAAAGGTACGGTTGTCTTGGCGGAGCACGGGTGTTGAATTGAACACCGGATTGCTGGAGAACGTGGACACACTGGCCGAGAGCATCGTGTACAGATCAAGATGGAGCAGCTTGCTCTCGAGAGGTATCGGAACATGGATCGAGTTGGCGAAGGCGATCGCCATTGCAGGTGTGCGCGCTTCGTTCAACTGCGCGCGGGCCAGAGCCACCACGCGAAGCTGGGTGGCATCGCTGGCGACCCGTTGCGCATTCTGCCGGGAGTTCCAGCTCGCTGTCGCACTGAATGATGTGAGGACTGCGGTCGCCACGGTGGGCAGCAGGACGACCAGTACGAGCAGTAGGGCTACGGCAGGATGCCATCCTCCTCCCCGTGTTTTTGCAGGGGCGGAATTACCGGTCGCCCCCGTTTCCTCCGGGGCCGGCACGGTCGTATCCGATTCCTGCTGCGGATCGTTTACTGCGATAGCCATCCTTAAACCCTCCTCCTGATAAGTGACAGTCTGTCAGAAATCTGACGTCTTGCCATAGGGAATTTTCGGATAGCCGGACAATTTGCCTGAGCGGGCTTCCGGTCGAAATAGCAAACGGGCTTGTGGTGCACGTCCCAGCGGGAGTCAGTCCCCCGTAGGTCCCAAGAGCTGCCATAAAGTCCCTGTTCTTTGATCCAGGACAACGGTGAATCCACTGCCCTGTGAACCACTCCCCCGCTGCTAAGGTGAAGCCGACCACAGGGGCCGTTAGCTCAGCCTGGTAGAGCACTTGCATGACGCGCAAGGGGTCAGAGGTTCGAGTCCTCTACGGCCCACCGCAAAACCGCTGCTGGATGGCGGTTTTTAGTTCCCGCAGCGGTCCGGAGGCGGCCCAGCTCTTCGACGCCCTGGATGCTTCGAGGCCATCCGCCTGGTCGAAGCGGGAGGTGCGCGCTGGCGCTGCGGCCGATCGCCTGCCTGGGATCAAAGACCGAACGCTTGGTGTAGCGCCGCTCGAATTGTGCCCGGATCGAGCTGCCCGCTGTGGCGACCACGGATTATCCCGCTGGAGTCGATGAACACGGTGGTGGGCATGCCGAGGAGTCCATAGGCGTTGGCCACCTTTCCGCTTGGATCGTAGAGAACCGGGTATGTCACCCGTACCTCGTCGAGAAAGCCCAAGGCAGACCTTCGCGAATCATTGGTATCGATCCCGAGAAATTCCACCGTAGCGTGGTGCTCCCGGTAGGTGTCCTCGAGAAGGGGCATTTCGACCCGACACGGTATGCACCAAGAAGCCCAAAAGTTGATCACCACGTCCTTCCCCCGGAGCCTCGTGAGCGAAACGGACGGTTCCGAGGAATGGATCGACTGTAGGGTGAAGCTTGGAGCCGGAACGCCACTGCGCCCGGTGAGCCCCGGGCCACCGGAGATGCCCGGGCCGAGGAGAGTGGTGAGGAGCCCGCCCGCCACCAGCAGGATGGTCGCTGTGACCCCTCCGAGCACCAGCTTGTTGTGCTTCCTTTTCACCTGCGCGAGGGTACCGTGGGTGAGGGCTATGCACCGGCGGCTCGGGATTCTCGCGCTGGCCGCTCTCAGTAGCGGCCGTTCGGCGATCAGACCACGCCCGGCTGCGGGCCCCACTCCCCCGGCTCCAGGATCTCACAGCAGGCTATTTTCTCTGCTGGCTCCCTGGTAACGGGACTCGGGATGCTCAAGGATACGATGGACCCGGTCGACACATTCCCTGGGCCGGCCGACCACGTCCCACCGAGGAGCAACGGAGTGGAGCAATGACTTACGAAGCAGGGTCGATGGGGATCCGTATCCAAAAGATCGTCGACGTGCTGGAAACCGAGGGCGAGATGGAGTGGGCCAGCAAGATCGACGAGGCCTACTATTCGAACTTCGGCATTGGCGCAGCGCGGGCTGCCCTCCTGCGCTTGCGGGAGCTCCAGCGAGACGACGACGTTCTCGACCGTCTCGACATCCGCGAGTCGGTCAGGGACCTGGTCATGGTGCTCTCGTTGGCAGCAGGCGAAGACGAGACCGTTCCCACCATGCCAAACACTCCCTCGGTCGCTCGACAATTGCTGCAATCCATCTCCAAAGAAGACGAGCCGGTCCGCCCTCTTGGGTCGGCTGCCGCCGGAGCCCAGCGACTTCTCGACACCCTTCGCGACGAGCGTCGCTGAATCCACAGCCCCGCTGGGCCGGCAAGCTGCCCCGGTCGGCACGCGCTGCTTGCCCAAGGCCGAGCTCAGTCGGTGCGTGAGAACTGGTGGATCGCGATACCGAGGAGCACCACCGCGAAGCATGCCACCAGTGCCAGCTCCACCAGGGTGGGCACCCGCCATCCGTTCCAGCTCACCCCCGGGTTCAGCATGCGCAGCGCCTGAGGAGAGACAGCAATGCTCCCAAAGATCGCTCTTCGGAGCGGGTCCACTGCATAGGCCAGTGGGTCGATTCGGGTGAGGACGGTGAGCCATACCGGGAGCGACGAAAGTGGGTAGATGGCACCAGAGAGGAAGAACATAGGCATCGCCAGAAAGTTCATCACCCACTGGAATGCCTGCATCTGCTTGATCCGCGCTGCCATCAAGATCCCGAAAGCATTCAGGGCGAAGGCGGCGAGCACCATCTCGCCAATCAAGGTACCCAGCATCTTCGGGGAGTAGGGCACACCCACCGCCCCGGCGAGCGCCAGGATGAGCACCCCCTGGAGTGTGGCGACCGTGGTGCCGCCCAAGCACTTTCCGAGCAGGATTGCCCACCGGCGAACCGGAGAGACAAGCATCTCCCGCAGGAACCCGAATTCTCGGTCCCACACGATGGACATCGCCGAGAACATCGAAGTGAAAAGCACGGTCATCGCAATGATCCCCGGGTACATAAAGGTGCGGAAATTCAGGTTTCCGAAGCCGTGGTGGGCAGTGAGAGCGGAGAGTCCGGTTCCGAGGATGAACAGGTAGAGGACTGGCTGGGTGATCTGGGTCACCATCCGTATCGGATCCCGTGTGAAACGGATCATCTCTCGGCGCCATACCACCCTCATCCCGCGGATGTCATGGGTCATCCCCAATTCCACTTCGCGGACCGCCTGCACCCGGACAGGCTCTCCGGTCGTGCGGGTCGTATCGACCAGCCCGGTCACCTCAGCGCCGCCTCGCCGCCATCGCCCGGACGAACGGATTGGTACGCAGATGATCTCCGGCACTCGCTTCGGCATCCCGGATGGTCCGGCCCGTATTGGCCATGAACACGTCGTCCAAGGTAGGCCGGGCGACCCGGACCGATCGGATCGGCTGGGCAAGCTCGGCGAAGAGCCGGGGCACGAACTGCTCTCCCGCCTCCACGAAAAAGGCAACCGACCCCTCCGACACGATCGCCTCCAGCCCCCATCGCGAGCCTAACTCGACGATCGCGGCATCGGGATCTCCCACGGAGATCTCCACCCGATCCCGCCCCACTGCCCTCTTCAGGGCCTCCGGGGTGTCAAGAGCCACGATGGTGCCGTTGTCGATGATGGCGATCCGGTCGCAGTTCTCCGCCTCGTCCATGTAATGAGTGGTCACAAAGATGGTGATCTCCTGGCTCTCACGGAGCGAGCGGACGTATTCCCAGATGTGGGAGCGGGTCTGCGGGTCGAGACCTATGGTCGGCTCGTCCAGGAACAGTACCCGAGGCGAATGCAGGAGTCCCCGCGCGATCTCCAAGCGTCTCCGCATCCCTCCAGAAAAGGTTCCCACCTTGTCGCCCCGCCGTCCCCACAGCCCCACCATCTCCAGCACCACTTGCGTCCGGACGGTCATCATCGAGCGGGGCACCCCGTAGAGCTCGGCATGAAAGCGGAGGTTCTCCTCGGCGGTGAGGTAGTCGTCGATGGTAGTGTCCTGGAATACCAGCCCGATCCGACTGCGGACCACCGCGCGTTCGGACACCACATCTGCGCCTGCTACCCGAGCCGATCCCCCGGTGGGGGTCAGCAGGGTGCAAAGCATGGAGATGGTGGTCGACTTCCCGGCTCCATTGGGCCCCAGGAATCCGAACGTCTCACCGGCGGCAACCTCGAAGCTGATCCCCCTGACCGCCCGTACCTCACCGAAGTCCTTGGCGAGCTGGTCGACGATAATGGCGGGTCCGGGTTCGCCCGGAGATTGATCGGGCGCGCGAGGTTCAAGCATGGCGATAGTTTGTGATGTTAGTCCAGCATCCAGGAGGTTCTGCCGTGTCCATGGAGTATAGGAGGCTCGGGAACTCGGGCATCCGTGTCAGCGTCTTGTCGTTCGGCTCATGGGTTACTTTCGGTCCTCAGCTCGACATCGGCCTCGCTGCAGCATCGATGTCGGCCGCTCGGGAAGCGGGAGTCAACTTCTTCGACAATGCCGAGGTCTACTCGGGAGGAGATTCCGAGGCGATCATGGGGAAGGCCCTGAGCGAACTGGCTTGGCCCCGTTACAGCTACGTGATCTCGACCAAGTTCTTCTGGGGGATCCACAAGGACGTCAACATGTCCAACACCCTGAACCGCAAGTACCTGATGCAGGCGATTGACGGGTCCCTGGAGAGGCTCGGCCTCGACTTCGTCGACATCGCATACTGCCACCGCCCCGATCCCGACACGCCCATCGAAGAGACCGTCTGGGCCATGAGCGACATGATCGATCGGGGCAAGGCACTCTACTGGGGCACCTCGGAGTGGCCCGCCAACCAAATCGTCCATGCCCACGAGGTCGCCACCCGTGAACACCTACGCCACCCGGTCGTCGAGCAGCCTCAGTACAACCTGCTCTGGCGGGATCGGGTGGAACAGGAGTACATATCTCTCTATGACCGGTTTGGTATGGGCCTGACCATATGGAGTCCGCTGGCGTCCGGCCTGCTGACCGGCAAGTACCGCGACGGAGTGCCGGAAGGATCGCGTGCCTCTCTTCCCGGCTACGAGTGGCTACGGGATCTGCTGGTGAACCCGAAGAGTAACGCGCGAGTCCAGAAGTTCCTCCCCATCGCCGCCAACCTCGGATGCACTCCCGCCCAGCTCGCGATTGCGTGGTGTGCGCACAACCCACACGTGTCAACGGTAATCACAGGTGCATCGCGGCCCGAACAGGTGACCGAGAACATGGGGGCACTGGAGGTGCTTCCACTGCTCAACGAGGAGACTATCGCCCGGATCGAGGCAGCTCTCGCCTGAGGGCCGCTCGATTCAGCGGCGGGAGCCGGCCTTCTTGGCAGTCCGCTTCTTGGCGGCCGTTCTCTTCGCCGGAGCCTTCTTCGCCCGCGCCTGCGCGGGGGTGGATCGAAGCCCAAGGGTTGTGTAGGGAGGCGGCGTATCGATTCCCTTCCACAGGCGATCCAACTGCCCACCAACTCGTCCGAGCTCGTCGAGGGTACTGGAGGTCAGCTTGTCGAGGATCCGCTCACCCTTCGAGGTGACTCGCAACCGCACTACTCGGTGATCCATCGGGTCGCCGAGCCGCTCGATCAGCCCGACCTCTTCCGCTCGATCGGCCAAGCCGACCACACTGTGATGCTTCAGGAAAAGGTAGTTGGCGATCTGACCGATCGACGGACCCTGATCGTCGTCGTGTCCCTTGATGGCCAAGAGAAGCTGCTGCTGTGCGGGGGTGATGCCAGCCGCGCGGGCCTCGCTCTCGCTCCAGTGGATGAACTTGCGTAAGCCGACCCGAAACTGCAACAGACGTGCGTAATCAGCTTGTTTTATATCTCGTGCCATATACAAGTTTATATCACGACAGGGTCAATTTGGCAAGGAGACGATACATATTGCCAAGCCGTTCCATATGGGTAGTCCCCCGGGTTGCACGAGTACGAGATTCTGGAGCCCGTTCCTCCCACTGGCCGTGGACCAGCTCCCCGGTGTCCCACGCTGGGCGCTCCGGTACCATGTATCACCTCCCATGAGCATCGGGCCCTCCTCTCGTGCTGTCCCGTCCCGAGCCCCCGGTGTGGTGCATCGATACTGGCGGCTCGCCACAGTTCTTTCTGCTCTCCTGCTGCTCCTGCTGTACCTACCTAGCCCCCATCACCGGGCCCCTGCCACCGTGAGCCCTCGCGCCAACGCGTACAACGCAACCGCCCCTACCTCCGGCGGCGTGACCATAGCGGGGATCCCCTGCAGGCCCGGCGTCCGCCAGGCTCCCTTTTCCACCTATTCCGATCTGTGCATTCCCCGTTGGCACGGCTCCAACGGGGGGGCCACCGCCCATGGGGTTACCGGGACGACCATCACCCTCACCTACCGCGAGGCGACCTCCAGCCAGCTCCAGCCTCTCTATTCCATGGTTCCCACCTCGGTGGTCGGGACCAACGGGGAGGCGGTCGCCACGATGCAGGCCTACATCAAGCTGTTCAACCACTTCTTCGATCTCTACGGGCGCCATGTCGTACTCAGGCCCTATGCCGGGCAGAGCAATTTCCTCGCCGAGGACTCGGGCCTCGACGCGCCTGAGGCCCAGGCCGACGCCACCACCGCTTACGACTTGGGTGCGTTCGCCGACATGTCCCTGGTGGATTCGTCCCAGATCTACGTCACCGATCTGGCTGCCAACCGGGTGATTGCATTCAGCCTCTACCTCGAACCGGCTGCGTGGTACCGGCAGTTCGCGCCGTACGAATACGCGACCGGCCCCGACTGTAACAAGGGAGCCGCAGCCGCCGCGGCCTTTCTGGGCACAACGGTGGCGGGCGTCGCGGCGACCGATGTGGGCACCGGGCTCGAAGGGCGATCGGGCCGGATCGGGATCATCTATCCGGACACCGGTCAGTTTCCCGCCTGCGCCCGGCAGATATCTCACGATCTGCAAGCCCGATACCGGGTCAGCCCCACCAAGGTTCTGGGCTACACGGTCGATCTCCCCAGCTTGTCGGTCCAAGCCCAGTCCATCATGGCCTCCCTGAAGTCGTCGGGGGTGACTACGGTGGTCTGCTCGTCTTGCGACCCGATCACCCCCCAATTCCTCGCCAAGGCCGCGGTTGCCGAAGACTACTTTCCCCAATGGTATGTCGAACCCGCCTTCGCTCTCGCCGGAAGTGATGACGATGGGTTCGTCAGGCTGCTCCCCGATCAGGTGGTCGCCCATGTGGTCCAGCCGGGGACGGTCTCCCTACCCCGATCTCGGCAAGAGGCATTCCGCGCGCTGCAGGATGCGGGCTTCCGGTCGAGGTTGGATCCCACCTATCCGTTCGTCTACGCCGAGCTCCTGATGTTCTTCGACGCCCTGCAGAATGCCGGGCCCCACTTGACCCCCCGTACCTTCGAGAATGGAGTCTTCGCGATTCCCGCGTCGTCTGCCGGCGCCCCGTTCGGCGCGTGGAAGGAAGGTCCGGGCATATTCGATCCCCAGAACGGCTTCACCTTGATGCACTGGGATCCCCGTTTGGTGAGCAATGAGGACGGGGAGCCAGGTGCCTTCCAGACCTGCGATGCCGGCAATTCGTTTTCCTACGACAATCCGGTCCTAACCGGCCTGGTGAGAGGCATGCCCCTTTCTTGTGGCGGGGACCGCCTGCCATGAACCCCTCCGCCCGGGTCACCTACCGCCCGCCCAGGGGGTCTCCCTCTCGATGAACTTCATCGGATCCATCCTTCAAGGAATCGTCCTCGGGTCGCTTACCGCTCTCACCGCGATGGGATTGGTCCTTGTGTACCGGTCTGCTCGGGTGGTGAACTTCGCCCAGGCGGAGATGGGCGGGCTTGCCGCTGCCGCCGCCGTCGAAGCCTCCATCGCCTTCGGCCTGCCCTATCCTGCTTGCTTCGCCATCGGTGTCGCTGTCGCACTTGCGACCGGTGCTCTGGTCGACCTGTGCGTGGTGCGTCCACTCGCCCATGCGCCGCGACTGGTCCTGACCGTGGCCACCATCGGGATCGCCCAGCTGATCGGCGCCGGGGAAGTAGGGCTGCCCAGCTGGTTCCCCGCCACTCGCTCGGTGCAGGCGTTCGGCCTCCCGTGGCAAGTCCACATATCCGTAGGAGGGTACGTATTCACCGCTGACCACGTGTTCACCGTAGCGGTGGCTGTGGGCTGTATGGCTGGACTGTGGTCCTACCTGGAGCGAACCGACCGAGGAGCAGCCATGCAGGCCGCGGCCGATTCGCGCGAACGGGCAGTCCTCTTGGGGATCCGGGTACGTGCTCTCTCTCTCGCCACATGGTCCGTCGCCGCTGTTCTCTCCGGAATCGGGGCGATTCTCGCCCAACCGATTCTGGGTTCCTCCCTGGGCCAGACCGTACGTCCGTCAACTCTCCTCCCCCCCCTCGCTGCCGCGGTGATCGCCCGGATGCGCAACATCCGGGTAGCCATGGTCGCCTCACTGGGAATCGGTGTTTTCGAGCAGATGGTTCTGTGGGGTACCCACCAGAGTCGCCCGGCAGTCGACGTCGCGATGTTCATCCTTATTCTCCTGGTCCTCCTGGCCCAGTCGAAAGCGGTGACTCGCACAGATGAAGAGGGTGAGCTGGGCGACTTCGAAGCTCTCCAGCAGATTCGCCGCCTAGTGCGCGAGCTTTCCGACACCGCCCGGGTGCGATCGATGACGGTAGCCGCGATGGTCATCGCAGCCGCGGTTGCTCTCGGCGGCCCGCTGTTCCTTTCCCGGAGCCAACTGTTCTTGGTGGCCAACATGGCGATCTTCGCCATCGTCGCCATCTCCCTGACCGTACTAACCGGGTGGGCGGGTCAGATCAGCCTAGGGCAGTTCGCGTTCGGTGGCATCGGAGGAGCGCTAACCGCGAGTGTCATGGTCCACTGGCACGTTGATTTGCCAGTTGGGCTGGCCATCGGGAGCCTCGCTGGTGCGGCTATCGCGGTGGTAGTGGGATTACCCGCGCTGCGTATCCCGGGCCTGATGCTGGCGGTGACAACTCTGGCTTTCAGATCGGAA
>JAKAWH010000065.1:15294-17431 GCA_021817065.1 Actinomycetes bacterium | reverse complement strand
ACCCAAGAGGAGACCGCCAAGCTGCTCCGCATGGAGGACGAGCTGCACAAGAGGATCATCGGCCAGCACGAGGCGGTGGTGTCACTGTCCAAGGCGATCCGGCGTACCCGCGCCGGACTCAAGGACCCCCGGCGTCCCAGTGGCTCGTTCATCTTCCTCGGGCCTACGGGGGTTGGGAAGACCGAACTGGCCAAGACACTCGCCGAGTTTCTTTTCGGCGACGAGGATGCCCTTATCCAGCTCGACATGAGCGAGTACATGGAGAAGCACACGGTGAGCCGGCTGGTCGGCTCACCGCCCGGGTATGTCGGCTACGACGAAGGCGGTCAGCTCACCGAAGCGGTGCGCCGCAAGCCATTCTCCGTGGTGCTGTTCGACGAGGTGGAGAAGGCCCACCCGGATGTCTTCAACGCCCTGCTTCAGATCCTCGAGGACGGGAGGCTGACTGACGCCCAAGGTCGCACGGTCGACTTCAAGAACACCGTTCTCATCATGACCTCGAACCTGGGAACCGCCGATCTGGGCAAGGCTTCCGTTGGATTCTCCACCACCAGCGATGCGGTGACCTACGAGAGGATGAAGGACAAGGTCCAGGCGGCCCTCAAGGAGCACTTCCGCCCGGAGTTCCTCAACCGGGTCGACGAGGTGATCGTGTTCCACAGCCTCTCCAAGGAGGAGGTCACCGAGATCGTCGATCTGCTGATCAAGCGGGTACAGGAACAGCTAGCGGGCCAGGGCCTCGGTCTGGAACTGACCCCCGCCGCCAAGGGGCTCCTCGCCGACAAGGGATACGACCACATGCTCGGCGCGCGGCCTTTGCGGCGCGCGATCCAGCAACTGATCGAAGCTCCCCTGTCCGAGAAGATCCTCTGGAAGGAGTTCCGGGTAGGCGAGACCATCGTCGTCGACGCGGAGGACGGCGAGGTGGTGTTCCGGACGATCGAGGGATTCGAGCCCCCTGCCATCGAGATGGCAGGGGCTGGCCCGAGCCCCGCCACCAGCGAGTAAGAGCCTGCACCGATAGGTGCATGCTCTTGCGATGTCTCCGCTCCTGGCTGCTACGCAGCCGGGCCGCTCGGGTCTTGGGTGCGCCTAGCGGCGCACCCTCTAACCGGGTAGTTCTCCGGGCCGGATCGCCAAAGGTTTCACGCGCTTCCGGGGCGGGGGGATCCTCCCGTCTCAAGTTGTGATTTCTGCTGGATGTCCGTACCCTGGTAGAAGAAAGAGTTCGTGGTTTCGTAGGCGACCACGATTCCCAGCGAGGAGTCTCATGCCGTTCGATGTAGGTGACAAGGTCGTCTATCCTCACCACGGGGCCGCAGTGGTGGAGAAGCGGGAGAAGCGGGAAGCATTCGGCCAGAATCGCGAGTATCTCATCCTCAAGCTTGCGTACGGCGATCTGACCCTGATGGTTCCGGCAGACAACACCGAAGAGGTGGGTCTTCGCGAGGTGATCAATGACGAAGAGGTCGAGGAGGTCTTCGCCGTCCTGGGGAAGAAGGAGGCGCGAATGCCAACCAACTGGTCCCGCCGCTACAAGAACCACGTCGAGAAGCTCAAGTCCGGTGACATTTACCAGGTGGCCGAAGTGGTCAGGAACCTCTCGATCCGGGAGAAGGACAAGGGTCTCTCCGCGGGCGAGAAGCGGATGCTCTCCCGGGCGCGCCAGATCCTGGTCTCCGAGTTGACTTTCGCCATCGGGGTCAACGAGGAAGAGGCGGAGAAGCGCCTGAACGCGGCGCTTCCGTAGCCGGCGTTGGACGAAGCCTCGACCGGACGGGGAGCAGGAGGACCCGGCCAGCCCCGGCCCGGTGGGGTCACTTTTGTCGAGATCGTCCGGATTCTCATTGTCCTCCTGTCGATCGCTGGTGGCTATGCGATCGGTGGAGGATCGATCACCTCGGGTGTCACCACCGGCCACGGCAGCGCACCGGTGCTGGGTGCCCTGGTGGGTGCCCTCGCTGGGTACGTAGCGGGAGGTGTCCTCGGGAGGTTCCTGCGTGCCGGAATCCGGAAGGCCGACCTGCGGCTGGCTCAAGTAGCGGCGCCGTCCCTGGTGGCAGGCGCAGTAGGTGCGGTCGTAGGAGGGGGCGCTGCAGCAATCGCGTCGGTTCCTGTCGGGGTTTCGATGCCACAC
>JAKAWH010000065.1:0-15284 GCA_021817065.1 Actinomycetes bacterium | reverse complement strand
GGATGGGTTGGATCGTCTACTTCCTGGCTGTGTGGGTCGGAGGCTATCTGGGATATTCGGTGGCCGTTTCCAAGAGCGACGAGCTCTTCGCGATCGCCGGGTTGTCGACGCGTCCGCTCGCACGGGCCTCCTCCTACTCGCACAACCTGGGCTCCGAAGCCACCATCGTCGACTCCTCGGCGATCCTGGACGGTCGCCTCCTCTCTCTGGCACAGGCGGGATTGTTGTCGGGGAGCCTCCTGGTCCCGGTGTTTATCCTTGACGAGATCCAGGCCATAGCCGACGCTCAGGACACCGCTCGCCGCCGTCGCGGTCGGCGGGGGTTGGACATTCTCGACTCGCTGCGCACGGTCCCGGGAGTCGACGTAGTGGTTGTCGAGGAAGAGGTGGTCGACCACTCCACTGTCGACGCGAAGCTGGTCAGCTTGGCCCGGCGCCTGCGGGTGGGGATCATCACAGTTGACCTGACCCTGCAGAAGGCGGCTGAGCTGCAGGACGTACGGTGCCTCAATCTCGATCAGCTCACTGAACTGCTTCGTGCCAACCATCTCCCGGGTGAAACGCTCGGTATCGAGATCTCTGCCGAAGGGAAGGAGCCCGGTCAAGGAGTCGGGTACCTCGACGACGGGAGCATGGTGGTGGTGACCGATGCCGCTGATCGGGTGGGCGATCACGTTAGCGTCCGTGTTGCCAACACGGTCCAGACATCGCTCGGGACGATGATTTTCGCGACCATCGACGATCTATCGTGACAGGCATTGAGCCTATACGGGCTATTTCGCGCGCGGAACGTACCGCATCGCAGTCTTTTCCGGCTCCCCATCGATTCTGGATCGGTTCGTGAGCCTTCGTCGTGCCGGGGTTTGGACCATTGTGGTGGCCGGAGGAAGCGGCAATCGGTTCGGGAGTCGCAAGCAGTTCTCCCCGCTGGAGGGTAAGACGCTTGTCGAGTGGGCGGTGGAGCCGGCGCTCGCGGTGTCGGAAGGCGTGGTTCTGGTGGTTCCGGCAGATTCAATCGGCGACACTCTTCCTGCCGTCGACGCGGTGGTCGGTGGGGGGACCACCCGGGCCGAGTCGGTCCGGGCCGGGTTGGTCGCGGTCCCTTCGGGTGCCGGGGTGATCGTGGTTCACGATGCTGCACGGCCTCTGGCCTCGGTGGCGCTGTTCGAGTCGGTGATCGCGGCGGTCGCCGATGGAGCCGACGGGGCGATCCCCGGCATTCCGGTGTCCGATACCTTGAAAAGGACGGTGGCCGGTACAGGTGGCGCCCGCCACGTGACGAGCACCGTCGATCGCGAAGGGGTGGTGGCTGTCCAGACCCCCCAGGCATTTCGCGCCGCAATTCTCCGCAGAGCCCACAAGGATGGGGGGGAGAGCACCGACGACGCAGCACTTGTGGAGGAGGGCGGCGGGACCGTGGTAGTCGTCGACGGGGAGCCCGGCAACCTCAAGGTCACCTCGCCCAGCGATATTGAACGGGCGGCGTATCTCCTCGGGATGGTGCAGGGTGATCGTTTGATGAACCAGGAGGCACGATGACTGCTCAATACAGGACCGGAATCGGGTTCGACGTGCATCCATTCAGCGACGATCCGTCGCGCACCTTGGTGCTGGGAGGGGTGGTGTTCCATGGAGAGGCCGGACTCGTGGGCCACTCCGATGCCGATGTGGTCTGCCACGCGGTGGCCGACGCCCTCTTGGGGGCTGCGGGACTGGGGGACCTGGGGGAGCACTTTCCCGACAACGACCCGTCCCTGGTGGGTGCCGACAGTATCGGGATTCTCCGCTCGGTAACCGACTGGGTCGAGTCGGCGGGTTGGCGTTGCGCCAACGCCGACCTGACGGTGGTGGCGGAACGGCCCAAGATCGGGCCGATGCGCGCGGCGATGACCGCACGGATCGAGGAGATTCTGGACGCACCGGTGAACGTCAAAGCGACCCGAGCCGAGGGACTGGGAGCGATCGGGCGCGCCGAGGGGATTGCCTGCTGGTCCACCGTGCTGCTCGTTTCGCTCAGCTCTCCCGGATCTTCCCGTAGCTTCTGAGGTGGCCGGATCCCGCTCGTCGCCTAAGCATTCCCGCCCACCGCGCAAAGCTGCCCCGGCAGGCTCTTCCCGCCCACCGCGCAAAGCTGCCCCGGCAGGCTCTTCCCGCCCACCGCGCAAAGCTGCCCCGGCAGGCTCTTCCCGCCCACCGCGCAAAGCTGCCCCGGCAGGCTCGGCACTCGGAGGCGAGCAGGTTGAAGGAGTTCGGGCGGTAGCCGAATTGCTCCGGGCGGGGCGGAGGAAGGTCCGAGAGATCTGGGTGGCTCGCGGTTATACCGGCGATGAAGCAACCGACGACGAACAGGCTGAGCTCTCGCGCCCGGACCCGGTGGGAGAGATTGCCCGGGCAGCGGACGCCGCCCGGGTCCCGCTCCGCACGGTGGATCGGGTTGCTCTCCACCATGCAGCCATCACGGACACCCCCCAGGGTGTGATCGCCTGGGCGGAGCCTCTGGAGGAGATTCCGATGGAGACGATCTGCCAGGAGGCAAGAGGGCGGCCGCCCTTCCTGGTTGTGCTCGAAGGTGTCACCGATCCACGAAACGTGGGAGCGATTGCTCGTACCGCCCTCACTGCCGGAGCGACCGGCATGGTGCTGCCGCGGCACCGTGGCGCGCACATCACCCCGGCCGCTGCCAAGGCCGCGGCCGGTGCGGTCGAATACCTCGCTATGGCGGTAGAGCCGGGTATCCCGGCCGCGCTCACCCGGCTGGTCGAGAGGGAGGTGTGGTGTGTGGGTCTGGATCCCGACGCCGGGACGAGCATCTACGAGGTGGAGGTATGGGAGGGACCTGTGGCAGTAGTACTGGGGGCGGAGGGCCGAGGTCTCTCGCGGCTCAGCGCACGGAGGTGCGATCTCCTTGCCACCATCCCCCAGGCGGGGCCCCTCGGTTCGCTCAACGTGTCGGCCGCCGCTGCGGTGGTCTGTTTCGAGGTGGCACGGCGCAGGGCGGCGATGGCCGGGTAACCCAGAGCCACCGGTTCGGCGTGGCGGCTGGGGGTGGCTTCCGTACTCGCAGGTGGCTGACAGGGCATCTCCTTGCCGTAGTCTGGAGTGCCCGCCGGTGTGGCGCAGTTGGAAGCGCAGGCGACTTGTAATCGTCAGGTCGTGGGTTCGAGTCCCACCACCGGCTCCATTGTTCTGTCCCATGACATCGTCGTCAGACGAAGCCTCAGAGCCTAGTTCGGGGCATCCCCGGACCGGCGGGTTGGTAGTCCTTCCTCGGGTCCATGGTGAGATGGCGCAGCATCTCGCTTTGCTTTCCGAATAGCTCTCACCTTCGGGAAGTGCGTCGATGGATTGTCCAACGTGGGCTCGCAGGTTGCTCTACCATCGAACGACGTGAGACGTCACTCGCAAAGGTCCGTCTATCCATGATTTCTGCGAACGCGGCACAGAAACGCCGGACCATGGGGATCTCGCTAGCCTTGGCTGGGATCGCTGCATGCCAGATGGTTTCCGGGCTTCTACCGTGGTGGAGAGTCGGGAACCGTGGCACCTCATTGGGGATATCCGGAATGCGAGGAAGCCTAGCGGTCACCATATTGGCAGAAGTCGTGCTTGTCACCACCCTGTATGGGATGACCGTGACATCCAAGCCGGATCACGTTCTTCGCTGGTGGCAGCTCATCGGGGGACTTGGAACGCAAGTCTCGGCAATCGCCACAGCTGGACTTACACGCCACTCAGCGGCCCAGGTCGCGAATCTGGCGTCGGTAAACAGCCTTTGCCATCACGGTGTTCCCTGCGAACCCTACGGTGTGCATCCTGCGGTGGGGTTATATCTCACCCTGATCGCCGGTGTCTTGATGTTGTTCTTGCTCGGAGTGGGAGTACCTGCGGGTGAGCGGTCGCTCGGCGATGCCGTCGTGGTTCCGACCAGGGACTTGCGCGAATGAGTCCGCGAGGGCGGACCTGAACCCGGATCGAACTCCACCGTCACGTCGACAAGCTGTGTCCATGCAAGATGCGACGATACCCAGAAACGATCGCACACAGATTGGTAATCGTCAGGTCGTAGGTTCGTGTCCGGACCGGCCGCCTGGTTGCTCACCGGTCCATGACACCGGTCAGATCGTGTCATGCGGCAATTCACGGATGCCCGAACGAGATGCACTCTCAGGGGTCATGCGCTGCGACGCTGCACAATAGGGATGGCTGCCACAGACAGCGCTCCAGCCAACAGAATGAACACCGCGCTTTCAATCGACTGGTATGCCCAGAAGCGCGATGGGGGCTGGAATATCGTTAGGGCACGTACTTCGTGCGCCGTCTCGCATGCATTGATGGAATCGTGGATCGAAGGGGGAAGGTATCGAGCCGACGGAACCCTCCCCGTGATTGTGATCCTTGCGAGTACCTCGTTCGTACACCGGCTCACGATCCCGGCAACGTTACCCACCGACATGGAGGCGACATGGGCTCGTCCCGCCATCGAGAGGCCCTGGACAATCACCGCTGAATGAGCGGGCACCGGGATTGGCTGACCCACTGGTGCCCATCGAGCTACAGGGGCGAAGAAGCCAACTGTCCTCCGACCTGCTATGCAGACGCGAAGGACAAGGAATACGAACAAGCCTCCGACGGTTGCAACCAGTCTTGGGTAGATTGTGGCGAGAAACAATTCCAGAGCCAGTGCGAACAAGCCGTAGCCGATCATCACGAATCCGGTGATGTCGAAGGTCTGTTTGGCGAAGTCACCCTGGCCGAAGCCCCAGGCGGTTGCTCGGGCGATCTCCGCCAGGCGGCCCGCCCACCAGTTGAACAGCATGGCGCCAGCGCCGGACAGGACGAGGACAGCGCTTGCCAGAACGGCAATCTGCGAGCCCATCCACTGCGTCCGAGACATATCTTGAGTCCAAAGGAATCTGGTCCTGACGGTTTCGACGACCGGGTTGTCCGTTCCGATCGCCAGGAACACACCGACAGGCAGAGGGTAGACGTAGCCGAAGCCCTCGATCCATCCGTTCGCTGCCAGCTCACCCCATCGGAAGCTGTGGGTGGAATCGAATTTCCACATGGTGAAGACCATGTAGAAGGCTGCTACCGAGAGGAGCAACGACAATCCGATGACCGCCTTCCTATTGCGGAACCACGCGGCACTCAGCGCAAGCTCCCAACCTCCCATCTCGTCCTGATCGTTCCCGGCATTGTGTATCAGTGCCCACCAGCGCCGTGAATTATCAATCTGTCAACGGGCGGCACCCTTGGCGGGGTGGAACGGGACGCTCGGAATTCCCTGCCATCTGAAGAGCGCGGTCGGCCATGCCCTAGGAGGCCACGCTGATAGGGGTAGGCACTTGGTGCCTCCTGCTCGGTCGTTATCGATTGCTGAACAGGCGAAACCGGTTGGATCAGCGGAAGTGGAGATCCAATTCATTCAGGTAAGAGCGCCCGAGCTCATCGCCGTGTTCGGCAATCCAGGTAGACACCGAGATCTCGCCGGTCGAATCAGCGCTCGAATCCGCCAACCCACCCATCATCGCGAAGAGCTCCTCCCTGCTGAGGAGAACGTCGTGGAGGATCCTCCCGATCATCGTCGCGGCCAGGACAACCAGGTGGGCAGGTGCGTTGACGATGCGTGATCGACTCCCGACAGCGTCCCGAATGATCGCAACAAGCTCGTTGAAGGTAGGATTCTCCGGACCAAGTGCATCGACAATGACGTCCACATCTCCGGCACCAAGCTCGACGCATAGTCGAGCGAGGTCGTCAACGTGAATCGGCCGAACCCTGTAGTTTCCTTTGCCGGCAATCGCAAAGACCGGCAGATGCCTGAGCAGCCAGGCGATATTGTTGAGGAGCACCCCACGATCTCCGAAGAGGATGGCTGGCCTGACAATCGCAAAAGGCACGCCAGTTTCTGCGAGTGCACGCTCGACGCGGGCTTTTCCCGCGAAGTAGGGATAGGGAGAACTGATGGCCGGATGGGTAATCGAGACGTGCACAATTCTCTGGACCCCAGAATGCTTTGCTGCTTGAAAGAGCATTCGCGAATTGGCTACGGCCGTGTCATGGCTGGTGCGACCATGGGGAAATCGGACCCAGTAAGTATTGTAAAGAGTGGATACCCCGTCGAGCGACCGGGCCAGTGCGACAGGATCGTCGAAAGACAAGGGGTAGATCTGGATTCCGCGGTCATCGCCATTGGACCGTTCGGGATGGCCAGTGAGTGTTCGCACAGCACGGCCACTCCTGACGAGTTCTCGTGCTATCGCTGAGCCCGAATAACTGAATGCTCCGGTTACAACGTCGAGCCCCGTATTCGGGATAAGTGCGGGATGTTCCGTACTCGAAGTCTTCATTGTTGTGGTCGTCATTTCTGATCCTCTCCCTTGCTGGTGCGTGGCGGTACCGGACTGATCGAGCCGAATAGGCGAGCGAATCGATCCACGGCTGCAAAGAGCGAATCGACTGAAGCGCGATCGCCGCTCAACTGGGTCAATAACTCGATACCCAAATACAAGGCAACAATGCCGAAGGCAATATCGGGGGCGGGGACTACCGACTCGAAAGGTGTTCCCGAGATGACGCGAGAGATGGATTGCTCGGTGAAGGAGATCCAGGGCTTGATCTCATCCAATATCCGGGGACCGAGTTCTGGATACGTCGAAGCTCCCGAGATCAGCTCCGAGAGAACCTTGACGTAGCCGCGGTCGAGGTCTTCATCGAAGATCGATCGAGCGGCCGAGACGAGATCAGGGAGAGTCTCGACTCGGCCGACCGTCGCCGTGTAGTCGGTCATTCTGATTCGGCCAACGTGGGTGAGGGCGGCCATTAGAACGTCGTTGACCGATCCGAAGTGGTAGAAGACGAGGGCCTGGTTGAACTCTCCCTTGGCGGCAATAGATCGGGCACTGGTGCCCGCGAAGCCTTCGGAGCACAAAGTGTCGATGGCTGCTTCCACGATCTTCTCCCTGGTGGCATCCCCGTCGGATCGCCTCCCCGCCCTTCCTCCGGACTTTGCCATGTCTTCATGATAGATTGAGCATATGACTAAGTCAAGCGCTCAAGTACTGGTTGGCAGGATCAGGTGTCGGTGACCGATGAGACGGCGGGGCCACGGCGCACCTGACCCTGGTTCATCGCGTGGATGCCGGATCGAGCGCGACACCGTGCTCGACGAACGCTGCACGCAGAGCCGACCATTGAACCTCTCCCATCACGCGGTAGACCATCTCCAGGTACGTGCGCGCCCACCGGGGACCGTGGCCCGCATCCGGGTCGCACACCGCATGGGTCGTCTCGTGGAGGACGGTTAGCTCGTTCCGGCCATTTCGGCTGATGCCGACTACTCCGGCTAGCCGGTGGAACTCCGGCCTGCCCACCCCGTCGACGGCGTCGGAACGGATCCCGACCGCCTCGACTCGAACTACGTGGGGAAATCGCTCGCTCCACCAGGGGCTGGCAGCAAGCGCATCGAGGTACTTCTGCACCTCCCGGAGGGTAGTGAACGCCCTGCCCGGCTCCAGCCCGAATTCGGCAGCGTAGACCCGGTCCGCCTTGCCACCGCGCCGAAGGGCACGTGCCGTCGTCCGGCCCGTCATGATCGCAAGGCCCTTCTCGCCCTAAGACGCCGGTCGACTACCTCGGCGCGTCGGGCGGCTCTCCGCCCGGCCGAGAAGCCCGTCCCGGTACGGTAGGTGATCCGCGACGATCTCAGCCTTCCTTGCCACTGGCGCTCGACTTCGTGGCGCACCTGTGCCTGCCGATCGACCAGGACGGGCAGGATGTCGCTGCCGTGGGCGTGGCGGTGGTCCGCTAGGGCGGTCTCCGAACTCGCTCTCAGGCGGCCCCCGATTTCGGTCGCGTACCCAACAAGGAAAGCATGGCGGAAGGAACGGAGGTTTACCCACGGTTCGGCGGTAGCTGCGAGCATCTCCCGGGCGGCCTGGAGCAGGAGGGATGTGAAAAGCAACTGCACCCGATCGGCATCGGAGGTGAACCCGGTCAGGTGATACCAGGTCGTCCCCCCTTCGTGGACCGCGACCATTTCGCAGCCGTTGGCGTCCGCGATGGCACCAAGGAGGAGGCCCTTGCCGCTGCGGTAGGGTGCTTCGACCTCGACGACGACGGTGACGATCTGATCGCGTTCCCGTTCTCCGTGCGCTTCGAGCTGGGCTTCTGTCAGCGCGTAGCGGGTCATCAGCTCCTGGGCCTTGGAAGTCAGCAAGCGGGCTTCTTCCGAAAACTCGGTTCGGGTCGCCTTGGCAAGGAGAGCCCGGACGGTGGACAGCTTCGCCTGGCGCCGTTCCTCAGGCGACGGCATCGGCGTCTCGCCTGGCATTCCCTACTGTTCCCTGGAAGTTAATTCTAGGGATCTGGTACGAGCAATAAAGCACTAGATCACCGTAGGCCAGGGGTGTGACCGCACGGGGAACCTGGTAACCCTGGAGGGCCCGCCGGGCGGGTAGCCTGAACGGCAGAGCTGTGCGTTCCTTCGGGCGATATCTTCGCGTAACAATCACTTCAGGGGTCGTTGTGGCGATCGCATTGGCGGTGGTCATCCCGGTGGCTGCCTTCGCGGTCACCTCTATCGGTGCCAACATCAAGCTACAACCACTGACCATCCGGGCAGTGAGCCAGCCGTCGATCGTCTATGACGACTGCCCACGGGACAAGTGTGGACCGAATGACGTGATCGCGACTTTGTCGAACAATGACTATTCAGTACCTCTCTTGAGCCTCTCGGATGTCCCGCCGGTGGTCATCAAGGCAGTCCTCGACGCTGAGGATCGAGACTTCTGGCACCACGGCCCAATCGACCTCCGATCGATCATCCGGGCTGCCGAGCAGGACGTCGCCCATCACGGCATCGTCCAGGGTGGCTCGACCATCACCCAGCAATTGGTGAAGAACGAAATCCTGACCCCCAAGCGGACCTTCTCCAGGAAGATCACCGAGGTGATCGACTCGTACCGCTTGTTCAACAAGTGGAGCCGTTCGAAGATACTGCTTCAATATCTCAATACCGTCTACTTCGGGTATGGCGCATATGGGATTCAAGCTGCGGCAAAGGTTTATTTTGATACCACGATCGATCAACTCAATGTGGCCCAGGCCGCCTTTCTTGCAGGGCTCATTCGCAATCCGTCGATCTACAGCACCCAGGTCTTCACTTATGCCACCGTTCGGCGCAACGAAGTGATAGGGCAGATGGTGGCCGATCATGCCCTCAGCCCGTCGATCTCGGTCAAGCAAGGGGACTTCTACATGGCGATGCCGGTGCCGACCGTCGTCTACCCGCCGGCTGCGACCCAGTACAGCCCCTTCGTCACCCAGGTGGTCCAGTACCTTCTCGCCGACCCGGCATTGGGATCGACACCGTCGCTCCGGTACAACGAAGTATTTCGAGGAGGGCTACGGATCCATACGACCTTTGACCCGGCATTGCAGGCTGACGCTGACGCGGCGGTAGCCAAAGTGCTCCCTAATACCGGAGGCAAGTTCACCGCGGCACTTATGGTTATGAATCCCGATAACAGTTACGTGGATGCGTTGGTCCCGGGGAATCCCGCTTCTAATCAAGGGTATGACGTAGCAACTGGATACGGCGGTTCAGGGCGCCAACCTGGCTCGTCATTCAAGGGGATCGTGATGGCAGCTGCGCTTCAAAACGGATTCAGTCCCAACGACATCGTCGACGGGACATCACCATGCACTTTTCAGATGGGAGGGGGCCAGTCACCATATATAGCGCACAATGCTGAGGCAGGGTATGGATATATGTCTATCCAGGAAGCATTGACAGACTCAGTCAACTGCGCGTTCATACGGATCGGTCTTGCTGTGGGAGATGCCAAGATCGCCAAGATGGGTGAGGAGATGGGGGTCAACGATCCGCTGGGGATCAACCCCTCGCTCCTGGGGAGTCCGGAACATCCTCTCCTGGGTATTCCGTCGATCGCGATCGGGTCTGAAGCAGCTACCCCGTTGGAGATGGCAAGCGTGTATGCGACCATTGACGACGGGGGCGTTTACCATACACCGGTCTTCGTAACCAAGGTCTATACTCCTCCTACTGCGGGAGGGCAGCAACTGCTCAACAACACCGGCAAGCCCGGCAAGAGGGTAATGACTAGCGCCAACGCCGAGATCGAGACGCAGATGCTGGAGCAGGTGGTTGAATATGGGACTGGCACGGCAGCAGCGCTTCCGAACCGTCCCGCCGCGGGGAAGACGGGAACCACTGACTCGTTCAACGACGGTTGGTTCGTCGGGTTCACACCTCAACTGGTTGCTGCTGCCTGGATGGGTGATCCGGCGGGTGAGGTTCCCATGTACGACGTTGGTGGTACTGCTGTCTATGGCGGGACGTATCCCGCTGAAATATGGCATGCGTTCATGCTGAAGGCATTGGCCAATCAACCGGTGATCAACTTCACCGCGCCTCTGAGCAGCGAGGTACCCGCCGGCGGGCGGTACATCCAGTGCGGCAACGGATCCTCGCAGGGCGGTGCGGGGAGCAGCTGGTCCGCCAGCGGCGGCACTATCGGGGACCTGGCGCCGACAACGTGCTCGCTGAGCGGCGGTAACGGAGGAGCTGGAAGCGGCGACTATGGATCGGGGTCGACGTCGTCGTCGGTTCCGATACTCGATACGGTTGCTCCATCGACCACCGCTCCTGGGCCGGCAAGCACATCGACCACCGCTCCTGGGTCGGCAAGCACATCGACCACACCAACGTCCACCGTCACTACCAAGCCTCCCCCTGTCAGCTCTACGTCTACGTTGGCGCCGTCTACCACCGTCACCACACTGATCTTCCCGACATCGACCACCGCCCACCATTTGGGGGGTGCGGACCCCGCGATGAGGCGGGGATACCGGTCGAACAGTCAATGGGTGGCTGGGTGAGCGAGCTACCTCTCCTACTGCAGCTTCAAGATCGTGATTCGGCGATCGACCGCCTCCAATACCGGAGCGAACATCTGGGGGAGCGTTCGGTCCTGCTCGCTCGCCATGGCGAACTCGGAGATCTCGACACACAGATCGGGAGGGTTTCGGCCGATTTGGAGGCGGCTGTGAAGTCGCAGACGGAAGCGGAAGACGAAGCTGGAAGTATCTCGGACCGGATCGATGGGCTGGACAAGCAGATGTACGCCGGCACGGTGACTGCAGCTCGAGACCTCCAGGCGATGGCTCACGAAATCGGGTCGTTGAAGGAACGGCTGGGTGCGGTCGAGGAGACGATTCTCGAGATCATGGAAAAGGTCGAGTCTCTGGAGGCCGAGCGCGCCTCGCTCGCTGCCGAGCGCGGGGAAGTGGTCAGTGCGATTGCTTGTCTCGAAGGGGAGATCCGGGCGGCTGAAGAGGCGATCGCGCGCGATATCGACGAACAGAAGGCCGCTCGGGCCGAGCTGGCGAAATCGGTCAGTGCGGGGATGCTGGGACGCTATGAGTCGTTGCGGCAACGTCTCGGTGGAGTAGCGGTTGCGATACTTGCGCAGGGACGCTGTGAGGGATGTCACCTGTCGCTTTCTTCCGTGGCTCTTGATCGCATTCGCCACGCCGTGGATGGGGACGTGGCGACGTGCGACGAGTGCGGGAGGATGCTCGTTCCCCAGTAGCGAGCCCGCCGACATGCTCGTTCTCCTTCGCCATGGTCAGACCGATGCCAATGCCCGGGGGGTGTTGCTCGGCCGATCCGACGTGCCGTTGACCGCGCTCGGTCGGCGCCAGGCTGTTGCGGCAGGCAGGGCGCTTCCCCGAGATGCTCGGATAGTGACCAGCCCTTTGGAACGTGCACGAGAGACAGCGGCTCTTGCCGTGCCGGGAGCGCAGGTTACTGTCGATGACAGGTGGATCGAGATCGACTATGGGGAATACGAACAGATGACCATGTCCGGCGTGTCCGAGGTCGATCGCCTGGCATGGCGGAGTGAGGTCTCCTTCCGACCACCTGGGGGGGAGTCACTTGTGGATGTGGGGAGGCGGGTACGGGCAGCTATCGAGTCGTTGATGGCCGAGGCGCAAGAGAGGGACGTGGTTGTCGTCAGCCACGTCTCACCGATCAAAGCGGCAATTGCATGGGCACTGGGAGTCGGCGACGAAGTGGCGTGGCGGTTGCACTTGTCGGTGGCGGCGATTTCTCGTATCGCCGTCGGGTCGATGGTGGTGCTGGAATCGTTCAACGAGACGGCGCACCTCGAAGCGATGGACCGTCACTGACCATGGACCGTCACTGACCTGGCACCGGCCTGGCTGAGTTACTGCCGAGTCAGGCCTTCTTGGCGGACTCCGACGCAGCCCAGCCGAAGACACCCTTGGCCATCGTCGACGTCTCGAAGGCGACCCGCTGCCGGTATATCTCAGCTCGCCGGGCGTGGAGTTCACGGTTCTCCGGATCGGCCTGGACGGCGAATTCGACGAGGTGGCAAGCGAGGCGCATATCTCCTTCATCGGCCAGCTCGCCTGCCCGCCGGGCCAGGATCGATGCTCCGCCGGCGAGCTCGGCGACTTCTCGCGCAACCAGGTTGTCCGGCGCCGGCTTGAGGCGTGCGGGATTGCCGTCGTACCAACCGCCGTAGAGCCTCCAGACGTTGCGAACAACGAATTCAGGCTCGTCGTAAACGGGTTGGAGGTAAGGCTTGTTCATGAGGTGGTCGGGAGCTGCAACCGTGTGGATCACTTCGTCGAGGGTGGATCCCTGGTTCATGAGCGCGAGTGTCTGGTCGACCAGGGAATCGAGAAGATCGGCCGTGTCGGTGAGTGCATCGCGAATGCGCTCGGCCCCGGCGATCGGGAACCCGTGCCCGGGAAAGAGGAACTCCGCGCCGAGACCGACCATCGTACGGAGGGCGGCTGCCCACTCTCGCGGGTAGCGCTGGACCTTTTGTGGATTGCCGGCATTCGGTGAGGCCCAGATGAAGAGATCTCCGCAGCACAGCGTCTTCGTGTCCGGCACCCATGTCCAGGTGTGGTCGTCGGTCTCACCCTTGGCATGGTGAAGCTCGAACGTCCTCCCTCCTACCTCGACGTTGAGCGAATCGGCATAGGTCTCGTCGGGATATCGGTATTCGGTGGGCCAAGTGAGGCCTGCAATACCGAATTGCCTTTGGTTGATGACACCGTTGTACCCGGCGGTCGCGATGTAGCGGTCGAAGCGGGTTGGCAACGCGTCGTGAGCGATCACTCGGGGCCGGTCCCAGCCTCGCGCGGAGGATTCGGCTTCGAACACCGGAACGCCGAAGACGTGGTCGATGTGCCCGTGGGAATACACGGCGGTGTTGAGTCGGTGATCGGTCCACGCGCGGATCTGCTCGTGGATCCTTGTGGCGAAGAACTGACTCCCGGTATCGACCAGGACGAGTCCTTCCTCGGTGGGAAAGACGCTGACGTTGGCGAACGACGAGATGAACGCGCACCGGTCGTTCACTTCGACCAGCCCGCCTGCCTGGGTCACCGGGTGGTGCTCGGTGACCGTTGCTTCCCCGCGCCAGAGCCGGTCGACCAGATCGAAGACGTCACCTTCCACGGATAACCCCCTACCTTTCGTCTGCGGTCGGGCCCTCGCCCCGGGGTCCACCGACACGCTACACCGCAGCCTGGTCCGCTGGTACGGCCGTTGACGGTGAGTCGGCCTATAGGCGGGGTTCTGTGACCTGTCGCCCGAAGGCGCCAGACCGGTAGCCATCCATCTGAGCGGTCTACCTGGGGACTGCACCATCACAGGCATGTTCGCCTGTACCGGTGCGGGGCGGGCCGCCCGTGTCCCACGCTTGACCTTGCTCCGGGTGGGGTTTACCGAGCCGACCGGGTCACCCCGATCGCTGGTGCGCTCTTACCGCACCGTTTCACCCTTGCCTGTGCTTCTCACCGTCAACCGGTTTCCCAGTCGCGTCGAGAAGCCATCGGCGGTCTCCTCTCTGTTGCACTTTCCGTCGGGTCGCCCCGCCTGGCCGTTAGCCAGCACCCTGCCCTATGGAGCCCCGACCTTCCTCGACCCGGTCCCGTGGTTGCCCACGACCCGAACCGCGGCTACCCGGCCGGCTCACCGTCACCCCCATTGTCGCGCAGCGGTTGCAGGAAGGGTAACGGGATACCGGTGAGCCGGGAGGGGAACGAGGACACAGCAGACGGATGGGCTCGGAAACGACGAAGGGGGGGACGTACCGGTACCCCGACGAAAGGCGCGCTCAATCCCTGGTGGTGAGCCCGTAGGTGTTTCCGTCGGGATCCGCCATGGTGGCCCACCACTTGCCCCAGGGGGCCATGGTGGGCGGGTCGGGAAATTCGACTCCTCGCAAGGTGAGCTCCTCGTAAGTGGCCTGCATGTCGTCGCAGTGGAACATCACGTTGGAAAAAGTCCCGATCCGGTCCTCCTGCCCTTCGGGCGTGAACAGGATGAGAATGGTGTCGTCGCCGGGCACCCGGACTTCGACCCACCGGGGGCCTTCCTCGTCGGGGCCCATTGCCTGGTCGGCAATCACCTCGCACCCCAGGGCATCTCGGAAGAAATCGAGCGCGCGGCGCTGGTCGGTCACGTAGATGCCCACTGAGCGCACGCCGATCAGCACGGCGCGATCCGGTCCGGGTGCGAAAAAGCCGCCTGGTAGGGAAACGCCACGCCGATCAGCACGCAGATAGCCTCGCTTCGAGAGCGTCCCAAATCAATTGCACCGACTCGCCGACGGAGGTCGTGCCCGCCGCGACCTCTAGTTCGGGATCGAGCGGTGCTTCGTAGGGATCGTCGATGCCGGTCATGCCGGTGATCTCGCCGCTCCGGGCCCGCGCGTACAAGCCCTTGACATCCCGCTCTTGGCAAACCTCGACTGGAGTGGCGATGTACACCTCGAAAAAGCGTCCCGGATCATGAAGAGCGCGCACCTCCGCTCGGGTCGCGCGGTAGGGAGAAATTACCGGGCAGAGAACAATGATTCCCTGGTGGGCGAGCAGCGACGCCACGAACCCGATGCGGCGTACATTGGTGTCGCGGTCCTCCTTGGAGAATCCGAGATCATTGGTCAGGTATTCACGCATGATGTCGCCGTCGAGGATCTGGAAAGGAACTTCCCGGGAGGCGAGCATCTCTGCCAGGCCGTGCGCCAGAGTGGTCTTGCCGGCAGATGGAAGACCGGTTAGCCAGACGGTCACACCTCCAGGGGCAGCGGGCGACGCGTGGGAAGAGGCGGTGGAAGGCGGTTGCGGCGGATTCACGAGAACTCCAGCGCGGAGAGCTCCGGAATGGTGTTCTTCGCCCGCGCGACAGCGTCCTTCCACCGAGCTCGCTTGGCCGG
>JAKAWH010000001.1:77065-77376 GCA_021817065.1 Actinomycetes bacterium | reverse complement strand
GGTTCGAGTCAACGTGTGGCAGTTGGCGCCTTAGGTATCACGAGTTCGCTTGCAAGCGCATGTCGTCGACGGTATCCCCGAGGTAGTACCTCACGGCCTGCGGGGTAAGGCCGAACAGTTCTGCGACAAGGATTGGGTCGACCGTTGTGGCGAGCTGCGCGAGGCGTGTGCATCGGAGTCGTTGGGTGGTGGTCCCAACCGGTTGGAGGAGGTGGCGGACGTAGATGTTCGAGACGGGCTGGTTGGTGGTCTTGGTTCGACGGTTGACAAGAAGGTGCGGGTTCGCCGTGTGGAGGGATGCGCGGTTTCGG